>JADYUE010000023.1 GCA_021531615.1 Fusobacterium varium
CTAAACTTTTAAATAAATAAATTTTATCATAGAAAGTACTAATTTACAGAAATAAGTTCACACCCTCTCCTTGTTTCTTTTTGTATTATATTTTAAAACTCTTCAAACTCCTCTTCATCATTGTTTAAATCTACCTCTTGAAAATATTCTATCACTCTTCTTAACCACCCTTCTTCTATTAAAACTTTTCTTATTCTTCCACATTCAATTTTTTTAATTATTCCATTGTGAGCTCCTCTATTTCTATTATCAATAACTCTATTTTTACCTAACTCTTGTATTAAACCATTGAAAACTCTAGCTTGTTCTAATTTTTCAATCAAGCTTCCAAAAGTTAGATTTTCTTTTAAGCTTAATTTTCCTCTTAACTCTATTTCAAATAATTTAATATAACCAATATATACTCCACTAAAATCTATATCTTCATTTTCATTTAAAAATATATATTCAGAAGAGATTAAACTCTCTCTACTCTCTTCATTTAGAAAATCATACTCTCTTTCTATTCTTTCTCTTATAGAATTAAGTGGATATTTTTTATTTCTAGGATTTTCTTTTAAATTTTTGTTCTCTCTATTTAATTTTGTTACTTCATCTTTTAAATGAGAATTTCTCATTCTCAATAACTCAATCTCTTTACGTAATCTTTTTATCTCTTCATTTTCAACATCAACATAGCCAGAAAAAACATTGTACATCTCCTCATTAAATTCATTCACATTAAAATTATATTTCATATTTCATTCCTCCATTATTTGTTTTATTTTTATGTGTAAATTATAGCTTAAAAATATTACCTCTTTTTCTAAAAAATTACCTAAATTACTCATCTGAAACTATTGTACTTAATATTTCTATTACTCCACCTAAAATTGCTACTACTCCTAATATTATCTTCTTATTAGTATTATTCATATTCAACCTCCTAATTTTTATTTTTCTTTCCTTGTTATATGTTAATTATATATTTTCCATTTACTAAAAATAGTAGAATATTTACTTTTTTTATAAGGGAGAGAAGGAAAGTTTAATAACAAGAAATTATCTATTTTTTTATTCTGTTTTTATGATATAATCAGATTAGAATTAAGAGCATAATAGGGGAGATAAATTATGAAAAAAGTTGATATAATTTTAAAAAGTGATAGAAAATTTAAAAATAATGCTTCAGAAGGATTGAGAGGGTATTGTGGTAATCATTTTAAAAATATAGTTCAATTTCACAATCATTTGGATGAGCTATCTTTTAATTATGATTTCTCTTATATTCAATATAGGGTAATAGATGGAGAGTTAGCTATAATGGGGATAGATAAGGGAGCAGATATTCTTTTAGAGCATATTGAAGAGTTAAAAAGTATTAAGTTAGGAGAAGAGATAATTGAGGTTGAACCAGAAATAACAATCACTTTTCCAACACCTGAGGTAACAGATGAGATGTATAAATATAAATTTGAAACTCTTTGGTTTGCTTTAAATGATGCAAATTATAAAAAATATATTAAGGGGGAATTTTCTCTTGATAATCAGTTGAGAAATAATATTTTGGAATTTTTCAAAATGTGTGGAATATGGGTTGATAAGAGAATTGTAGTAAGTGGAGAGTTTAAAGAGGAAAAAATTATAAAAAAAGATACTGAAATTTTAGTTTTCTCTGGGGAGTTTCAAACAAATGCTTTACTTCCAGATAATATCTGTTTAGGGAAAAGAAAGAGTATAGGACTTGGACGTATAAAAAGATTAAAATAGAGTTTATATGATATATTAAAATATTATTTTAGGGAGAGAATTTATGTTAAGAGAAGAGATAAAAAATAGTATAAGATCATTATTTTCAAAGAATGAGTATTCACAAGAAGAGATTGAAATTATGTTAAAATTTCATCTAAATGAAGCTTTAATTGAGAGAGAGCAGGAGATATTAAATGAGCTATATTATAAGAAAATGGCTCAACAAAATTTAGCTATAACATCTGATAAAAAAATCTCTACCCTTGCTTCATGTGTAAGTTTGTCTAAAATAATTCCTCAAGATTATTTGGAACTTCCTATTTTTAAATCTCTTAGAGTTTTTAAAGAGATAAAAAATATCTATCTTCTTTACACTAATGAAAGTAAATTTAATTTTAAAGAGATATCTGAAAAATTGGAAAAACTTAATATAAAAGTTATTGGAAAAAATATAAAAAATGATACTATTGATGATATTTATATAACTATTAGAGAGTTAGCAATTAAAGGTGAGATTAATAAAGAAAATACTATTTTCGATATAACTTTAGGTTTAAAAATGTCTGGAATAGCTTTCTATAAATTAGCATCTGAAAGAGGATTTATCTCAATTAACTGGAAGGAATTACAATTGCCTATATATAAGTATGATGAAAAAAATTCTCTTTATGAGGAGACAAATTTTGGAAAGAGAATACCTTTAACAGTGACATTGGAACTATTGAAAGAGCCACTAAAAGAGAGTATTAAAACATACACTATGTTAAATGAAGCTTTAGAAAATAAAGAGTATAATATTATAAGTAGCCATTTTAAAAATATAGGAAATGATGATATTAGCTTTCTTTTTGAAAACTTGGCTCAGCTGTTTACCTTTGAAAATATCTCTTCTTTAGATTATAAAAAGTTTTTTAAAGATGTAGAAGAGTTTTTAAAAAAGATATTTTTATATCCTAATTTTACAGATTTTACAAAGGAGAAAATAAAAGATTTCTTAGCTTCTCTTTTAGTATTGATCTCTTATGAGCAAAAGGATAGAAAAACATTGATTCAAAAGGAATTTTCTTGGGTAAACAATAGTGAATTTTATTTTCCATTTACATATATTCAAAAACAGGCAATAAATTTTATTGATCAAGAGGCTGATAATTCAGAGATAACAACTTTATTAAAATATAGAGATAATAAGCTTATTGAAAAAATAGATGTGAAAGATGATTTTGAAGAGGAGATCTACTATAAAAAAGAGATCTACTTTTATCTAATTTTAGAATATTTTTATAGTAAGATTAGAGATAAAGAATCAAATAGTTTTTTACAATTTTTAAAGAAAAATATTTTAAAAGAGTTTAAAATTAATTTAAGTGGTAAAAATAATTTAATTGATAGTTTAACTTTAGATGATTTTATAAAGATTATATTCTACAAATGTGATTTAGAAGATTTAGAGGATTATGATAAAGAGGATATTCAATTGATAAAAGATACTCTTAAATTTTTAAATATATGTGAAATTTTTAAAGAAGATCCTACTAGAGATATTGAATTAAAAGGTTATACTTTAAAGATTTTAAAATATAATATTGAAATTGATTTAATTGAAGAGGAAGAGATGAGAGAAGCTTTCAATAAAAAGGGAAAAAGATTACAAGCTTTTGCTCAACCTATTGTTAATTTTATCAACTGTGGAAAAAATAACTTTAAACTTACAGAGAAAAATATATATGAGTATGATATAGATGAAAATAGAGAAAAAACTTCAAATGGATTAAAAAAAGATTTTAGTAGATTTAAAACAAAAGTTATTTTACCATTGAATAATATTGTAAAAAGAGAGTTAGAAAATAGGGAAATTACTTCAGAAGAGTTTATAATTTTTAATAGTAAAGAGAAATCTTTTACTATAAATGATGAGTTTTATATAATTAAGTAAGAGAAATTTTTATAAAAAAGTAATATTTTGAAAAAAAGGGTAAATTAGCTGTGGTATTATAATTGCATAAAGCTAAGATAAAGGAGAAATTTAATGGATAAAAGATTAATTTTACTATTTTCACACCAATTAACACCACAACAATTAAAAGATGCAAAAGAAACACTTCAATGCAATAAGATAATATATTTAACTGATGAACTATTGTATAAATGGCAAAATATAACACCTGAAACAGATATACAAATCTTTAAAGACTTTTTAGTTGAAAATGCAAAAGTTGGAGATTATGTTTTAATTCAAGGGGAATGGGGAACAACTTATAATATGGTAAATTTTGCTAAGGAAAAAAATATGATACCTATCTATTCAAGTACAGCAAGAAAAGTTATAGAGGAAAAAAGCGGATCAGATAATAAAGTAATTAAAACATCAATATTTGAACATAGAGGATTTTATAGATACTAAAATTAAAAGGAGTTATAGTAGATCAAATGATTTGCTACAACTCCTTTTCTTTATACTGAAGATCTAAATTTAAAATAATAAAATAAATAAATAGTGCCTATTTAGCTATTTTTTTGAATTTCAAATTTTTTTCAATAAGAGCAAAAACGTCATCATGAGTAAGAGTTTTTTGACCTTTTAAAGTTTCAAGATACTCTTTTACAGCCTCATGTTCTTTTTTTGGGTATTTATTGATGATGTAGTGTACATCGTACTCTTGACTAAAGTTTACGTATTTATGTTCTTTCATTAAAACCATCTCCTAAGTCTTCAGCAACTTAATTATAGTCCTTTTTATAAAAAAATTCAACAGTAAAGTAGGAAGAAATTATTTTTCACTCTAATTTTACACTCTATAAATATTTTTTTAACCTAGTTACTATAAAATTTTTTTATAAAGCAAGGAGGGAAAAAATGTATAAAGCAGATTCACATGTACACAGTAATTTTTCAGGAGATTCTGTGGAGAGATTAGAAAATATAGCTGAAAGAGCAATAGAATTGGGAATGGATGAAATTACAATAACAGATCATCTTGATTTAGATTATGCAGATGGGATAAAGATTTTTGAATTAAATGTTCCTAAATATATTGAAGCTTTAAAAAATCTTAAGGAAACTTATAAAGATAAGATAAAAATAAGAATTGGAGTTGAATTGGGACTTCAACCACAATTAGTGAGAAAGTATGATGAGATTTTTAATTGTGAAGATATAGACTTTATAATCGGATCTTTTCATTGCATAAAGGGTATGAATGTAGCAGGAAGAAAGTTTTTTGAAAAGTATTCAAAAGATGAAGCACATAGAATGTATTTTGAAGAGATTTTAGAAACAATAAAGCTATTTCCAAGAATAAGTGTATGTGGACATCTTGATTTTATAAATAGATATGGAAAAGCATTTCATAATGATTATAAAGAGATAAATTTTGAACTACACAAAGAGATTATTGATCAAATTTTTATAAAACTTATAAAGAAGAATATAGGAATTGAATTAAATACTTCGGGATTGAGATATGGTTTAAAAGATTTTCATCCATGTAGAAGAAACTTAGAAAGATATAAAGAACTTGGTGGAAGAATTATAACAGTGGGATCAGATGCTCATAAAGCCTCAGATATAATGAAAGATTTTGATAAGGCAAGAGAGGAATTAAAAGAAGTAGGTTTTGAAAAATTTTGTACATTTGAAAAGAGAAAAGCAATATATAGAGATTTAGATTAAAAATTAGGAGGATATTAAAAGATGAAAAAATTATTACTAGGGATTATGATTTTAGGAGCATTTGCAAGTTGTGGAAGTAAGGAGGAGCCAAAACAAGAGGTTGCAGCTAAAGCTCCTATGACTTTAGAAGAGATAACAACAGCAGCAAAAGCAGAAGGAGAGGTTAATAGTGTTGGAATGCCTGATGCTTGGGCAAACTGGGTAGGAACTTGGAAAGATATAAATACAAAATATGATTTAAAACATCTAGATACAGATATGTCAAGTGCTGAGGAAATAGCAAAATTTAAAGCTGAAAAAGAAAATGCTACAGCAGATATTGGAGATATTGGTTATGAGTTTGGAACTGTTGCAGTTGCTCAAGGAGTAACTCAACCATACAAACCTACAACTTGGGAAGAGATTCCTGAATGGGCAAAAGATAAAGATGGACATTGGGTAATAGGTTACACAGGAACAATAGCTTTTATAGTAAATAAAGAGCTTGTAAAAGATATTCCTACATCTTGGAAAGAGCTAGGAGAAAGCAATGCAAAAGTAACAGTGGGAGCTGTTGGAATTGCATCTCAAGCTACAAACTCAGTTCTTGCAGCAGCTTTTGCTTTAGGAGGAGATGAAGGAAATATTCAACCTGCTATAGATTATTTTGGTAAGATGGCAGAACAAGGGAGACTTCTTTTAAATGACCCTATGATAGCAAATCTTGAAAAGGGAGAAGTTGAAGTAGGACTTGTTTGGGATTTTAACGGACTTAATTACAGAGATCAAATTGATAGAGAAAAATTTGAAGTTTTAATTCCATCTGATGGATCATTAACAAGTGGTTATGCAACAATAATCAATAAATATGCTAAACATCCAAATGCTGCAAAACTTACTAGAGAGTTTATTTTAAGTGATGAGGGACAAATTAATCTTGCTGAAGGATATGCAAAACCTATCAGAACAGGTGTTGTACTTCCTGAAGATGTAAAAGCAAAACTTCTTCCAAATGAGCAATATCAAAATGCAAGACCTGTAAAAGATTTTGATGCTTGGAAAAAAACATCTGAAAATATCTCTCAATTATGGCAAGAGGAGGTAATTTATAAAGTAAATAAATAAACTTTATAAAACTGTTATGTATAAAACTGTTATAGAAGAAAAAAATAGAGTAATATTTGTTCTTTTAGATGGATTAAACTATAAAAATTCAGAGTATATGGGGTATATGATAGCTCTTGAAAGAGAGGGAAAAGTAAAATTTTCAAAGGTTCTTTCAGAGATGCCAAGTCTTTCCAAACCTCTATATGAAACATTGTTAACAGGAAAAAAGCCTATTGAACATGGAGTCCTTAATAATGGGACTCCAATTATGTCAAAGGAAAAAAATATCTTTTCATTATGCAGGGAAGCAGGGCTTATTACAGGGGTATCAGGGTATTATTGGTTAAGTGAACTTTATAATTCAACGCCTTTCAACAAGATTAAAGATACAAATACGAATGATGAAAATAAAAATATTCAACATGGAAGATTCTATACACTTGATCACTATCCAGATGAAGTTGTATTTATTGATGGAGAGTATATAAGAGAAAAGTACAATCCAGATTTTTTAATGATACACTCAATGAATATAGATGATATTGGACATAAATTTGGTTCAGATAGTAAAGAGTACAGATATAGTGTAAGAGTAGCTGATAATCTTCTATCTACATTTGTTCCAAAATGGATAGAAGAGGGGTACACTATTATTGTAACTTCAGATCATGGAATGAGTGTTGATGGAATGCACAGTGGAAAAGGTGAACTTGAAGCTGAAGTTCCATTTTGGTTAATAAATGATAAAAAAGATTTACAATTAGGTGAGGAGATAGAGCAAATTTATGTTGCCTCTATTATCAGTTATTTTTTAAGAATTGGAACAGAAGAGATGAAAAAAAGAGCAGAAATTTTTTACAGGGGGTACTAAAAATGAAGAGGAAAATAAAAGAGAAGATTAAATATGGATTGTTTTTAATTCCTCTTCTATTAATAGTTATATTCTTTTTAGTTGTTCCAATAGTTTCAGTTGTAGAGGGAAGTTTTAGAGCTGATGGAGATAGTGTATATTCACTTTATAACTATAAATATATTTTTCAAAGTAAATTTTATAGACAGGGATTTTATAATAGTATAAAAGTTTCAGCTCTCTCAACAATATTTGGAATGATAGTATCATTTCAATTAGCTTACTCAATAAGTAGACTTAGTGAGAAGATAAGGGGAAATGTGCTTTTGTACTCAAATATGATGTCAAATTTCTCGGGACTTCCTCTTGCCTTTGCTTTTATAATAATTTTAGGAGCAAATGGGGCGATGACAATTATCTTACAAAAATTAGGAATAGAGGGCTTTGATATCTATACTCAATATGGATTGATACTTGTATATACATATTTCCAAATTCCTTTAGGTACACTGCTTCTATATCCTGCCTTTGATTCTCTTGATGAGAGATGGAAGGAAGCTTGTAGCCTTTTAGGTGGAGGAAAGTTTGATTATTGGAGGAGAATAGGGTTTCCAATTTTAAAATCTTCAATTATTGGAACAGGGATAATTCTTTTTACAAATGCTATTGGAGCTTATGCAACTGCCTATGGAATAATGGTATCAAACTATAATATCATTCCTATAAGAATAGGAGCTTTGATTTCTGGAGATATAATATTAAAGCCAAATCTAGCCTCAGCTCTTGCAGTTCTTTTGATATTTATGATACTTATTGTGTTTTTTATAAATGAAAAATTTGTTCAAAACAATAGATTTAGAAGGGAGGAGAGATAGATGGAAGATAATAGAAAACACTATATTATTACAACTATAATACTATTTTTTCTCTCTATTCCTGTTATAGGAACGATTCTTTACTCTTTAAGTAGCAGTTGGGGGGCAACAATTTTACCAGATGGATTTACATTAAAATGGTTTGTAGCACTTTTTACTGATTTAAGATTTCTAGTCTCTCTTCAAAGAAGTTTTGCAATAGGAATTGTATCTCTTTTAGTGAGTATGTTTGTGATAATTCCATCAATAGTAATATCAGCTTACTACTTTCCTAAAGTTTTAAAAGTGATAGAGTTTATCTCACTTCTACCTTTTATGGTTCCTGCTGTTGTTCTTGCAGTTGGGCTTTTGAATGTTTATTCTGGGGTAAATGTAAGAGTGTTTGGAGTACCTCTCATAATTATTGGAGCATATTTTTCTGTGGCATTTCCTTTTATATATAGAGGTATAAAAAATAGTCTTGATGGGCTTCATTTAAAAAGTCTTGTGGAAACTGTAAATATTTTAGGTGGAACAAACTTTGAAGCATTTAGATATGTTATTCTTCCAAACTTAAAAAAGGGGATAATGAGTTCAGGGATACTTAGTTTTGCTATTCTCTTAGGAGAATTTATGTATGCTAACTTGCTTATTGGTGGAAGTTTTGAAACACTTCAAGTTTATCTTTACAATATGAAGGGAAAGAGTGGACACTTTACAAGTGCAATGGTAACTCTGTTTTTCCTATTTATATTTGCAGTGACATTTATTGCAGTAAATATTGAGAAAATATCAAAATCGAAGGTAAAAAGGAAGGATTAATAGATGAGTTTTGTTGAAATAAAGAATTTTGAAAAATCATTTGGAGATACTAAAGTATTGAAAAATTTAAGTCTTAATATTGAAGAGGGAGAGTTTATAACTCTTCTAGGTCCGTCAGGGTGTGGAAAGAGTACTCTTTTAAGATGTATAGCAGGGCTTAATTCAATAGATAATGGTTCAATATTTATTGATAATAAAGATATGACAAATACTTTACCAAAAGATAGACATATAGGAATGGTTTTTCAAAACTATGCTCTTTTTCCAAATATGACAGTTTGGGAAAATATAGAGTTTGGGCTTAAAATGAAAAAAGAAAAAGATTATAATGAAAAGATAAAAAGTATTATAGATATGGTTGAACTTAATGGAAAAGAGGATTACTATCCTAATGAACTTTCTGGAGGACAACAACAGAGGGTAGCTTTTGCTAGAGCTTTAATAACAAGACCTAAGATACTTCTTCTTGATGAATCTCTTTCAGCTCTTGATGCTAAAATAAGAAAAAGTTTGAGAGATAAGTTGAGAAAAATTCAAAAGCAATTGGGAATAACAACAATATTTGTAACACATGATCAAGAAGAGGCACTAGCTGTTTCAGATAGAGTATTTGTTATGAATAAAGGGGAGATTTCACAGTTTGGAACTCCTGAAGAGATTTATACAAACCCTGCTAATGAATTTATGGTTGATTTTATTGGAAACTATAATATTTTCAAGGGAGAAGATGCAGAAAAAATATTTGGCATAAAGGATAAAATAGTTGCTGTACGTCCTGAATCAATCTATGTGAGAGAAGAGGGAAGAAATTATCAAGAGGAGAATTTCTGCACTACTAAAGCTCATATAAAAGATTTTATGATAACAGGTAATATTATTAGATATACAGTTGTGAAAAACAATGTAGAATTTTTAGTTGATCTTTTAAATAGAGGGGAGAATAAGCTATTTGGAAAAGATAGTGAAATTGAACTTATGTTTATGAAGAAAGAGATAAAAATTTTTTAATTTAGCTCCTAAATACTTTTCTATATTTTAAGAATACTTTCATATGAGAGTATTCTTTTTATATATGGTAAAATTGTAAATTGAATTTTTATAAAAAATAGGTACTATTACAAAGTAATAATTGAATTACCACTTTAATAATAGTACCTTATTTAATAAAGAATCTTTTTAAAATTAGATCTTCTCAGGTTTTGCAATAAGAATATTCTTTTCATTTACATATGTAACAAACCCTGGCTTTCCACCTTTTGGCTTATTTATATATCTCTTTTGAGTATAGTCAACACTTATTTTATCCCCAGTACTACTCTTAGAATAGAAAGCAGCTACCTCTGCTCCCTTCATAAGCATCTCATCTGTGACCACACTTGCCTTTATAATAACATGTGATCCTGGAATATTTTTTGAGTGTAACCAGATATCATTTTTTTCAGCTACTTTAAAAGTAAGATTATCATTTTCAATATTGTTTCTTCCATAGAAAATTCTATAATCTTCAAACTCAAGAACTCCATATCCTATTTCTTTATTGACTTTTTTCTTGTTACCTTTCTTTTGCTGAACTTTTAAATATCCCTGTGCAACTAACTCATCTTGAATCAATTTCAAGTTGTTAGTATCATCACTACTATCAATAAAAAGTTTAACACTGTTCAGATATTCTAATTCCTCATTAATCTCTTTATTTCTTCTAGCATTAGCCTCCATTCCTCTTTTTAACTTATTGTATTTTTTATATGTTTTTTCAAGGTTCTCTTGCGGAGAAAGTTGAGGTTCTAAAGGTATTTCAATCTCTCTATTATTGTAGAAATCATAAGTTTTTAAACTTGTCATACCTCTTTTTATAGAGTATATTGAGGCAGCTAAAATATCTCCTAGCTCCTTATGCTTTTCAAAATCACTTTTCTCTTCAGCCTCAGCTTTTAAAATAGAAAGGATCTTACTGTTTTTCTTTACCTTTTTATTAATATTATCTAAAAGTCTTGTTTTTAAAGTATCAAAAGAACTAGATAGATTTTCAGTGTTGATATAGTAGTTTATAATCTCTCTAAAACTATCAAACTCCAATACCTCATCATATTTTTCCTTTGGCACAATATTTAAAACTGTTCCTAAAACAATTCTCTTATTATTTAAAAATATTTTTGGTGATAGAGGGGTATCTAATATATTTTTAAAATCATAAAAATCTTTTATATTAGAAACTGTTAATTTTCCAATTCCCTCTACATTTTTAAGAAGAGTTTTTTCCTCTACAAATCTATTAAACTCCTCTTCTCTTACTTCAATAGGAGATATTTTTTCATCTATTACAGGTTGTTCATACTGTAATCCTGGGAACATAGCTCTCAGTCTATTCTCTTCAAGAGAGAAACGTTTTAATAGGTCTACTATTTTATTTTCTCCATCAACTAGAATAAAGTTAGAGTATTTTCCCATAATTTCAAAAATTATAGAGTAGTTCTTCACTTCTCCAAGCTCATTTATTCTAGCAAATTTAAATACCAATATTCTATCAAATCGAAGTTGCTCTACATCTGTCAACATAGCATTTAATAGATGTTTTCTCATATTAGCTGCAAGTCCTGTGCTATTTTCTAAAACTCCCTCTTTAGAGTTTGAGATATAGCAGATAGGAAAAGTAGGGTTACAAGAGAAAACTAACTCTGTTTTTCCAAAGAAAACTGACAATGATGTTTCAGTATTTTTTGTTATTTTATTTATTTTTTTCCCTGTAAGCTCTCTTTTTAATTCATCTTTTATCTTATTTAGTGATATTCCATCAATGTAAAACATATGCACTCCTATGTTAATTAATCTTTTTTAATTCCAATAAGATTTTTAGCATCAAGAATATCAAGTACTAAAAGTTCTCCATCATTTTTCTTTAAAATAAAGTTATCTTTATTATCACTTTCCATAATTTCAATAACTGTAAAGTTTTCAACTCCATGGCTAGCAAAATAGTTTTGAACTATTGGAGTTCCTTTAATTTCAACTATTGATACTATACTTCCAACAGGAAAATCAGTAATTACAAGTGGTCTAAAATCATTTGTTTTCTTTTTCAAAGAATCAAGGATAATTTCAAAGACACTTATAAAATGTTCTAATTCCTCTTTTGGAATATTTTCTGTGATACTTGACATAATCATTTTATGATAGTTGTTGTGGTATGTTAAAGCACTAGCTCCTTTAGGAGTAAGTGAAACAAAAACCTTTCTTCTATCTGAATTTGATCTAACTCTAGCTATAAATCCTTTTTCTGTAAGTTTAGAAACAGCAACAGTAGCTGTTCCCATTGTAATTCCAATCTTATCTGACAACTCATTCATAGTTAATGAGTCTTGTCCTATTGCCTCTATCAAATGAAGTTCTGTATGAGTAAGACATTTTATCCCTCTTTTTAGAGCCATATCTTCACTTTTAAAAAATAGTTTATAGAAGTTCCCCAATAATTCATCTACCTTTTTAATATTTGCACTCATATTTTACCCTCTCTTTAATAAATTTATTCTTTCCTCATAATCTCCTGAAAATACATAAGAACCAGCAACAAATATATTTGCTCCAGCTTCGATACATTGCCCAATAGTATCAGCTGTAATTCCTCCATCAACTTGGATATCTACATCTTTACTTAATGCTCTAACATCTTTTATCTTTTCAACTGCACTTGGTATAAATTTTTGTCCTCCGAATCCTGGGTTTACACTCATAACAAGTACCATATCAATATCATTGATAATATATTTTAATACATTAACTGGAGTGGCAGGGTTTAAAGATACTCCTGCTTTTATTCCGTGAGCTTTTATCTGTTGAATAACTCTGTGAAGATGTAGTGTAGATTCAGCATGAACAGTTATTAAATCTGCTCCAGCTTTTACAAAGTCATCAATATATCTCTCTGGTCTATCTATCATTAAGTGTACATCAAAAACAAGTTTAGTTCTATTTCTTATAGCTTTTACAACAGGGGCTCCAAAAGTGATGTTAGGCACGAAAATTCCATCCATAACATCTATATGCACATAATCTGCACCTGCTCTATCTATTGCCTCAATCTCTTCCCCTAATCTGCTAAAATCTGCTGACAGTATTGAAGGAGCTATTTTAATATTTTTATTCATATTTATTCCACCTCTCATTTTTTAGTTTTTCATATATTCTTTTGTAAAATTCATATCTAGTTTGTGAGATCAATCCCTCTTCTACCCTACTTTTAATTATACAACCTGGCTCATTTAAATGCAAACAGTTATGGAATTTACAGCTTTCTTCCACAGCAAATTCTGGGAAAAGTCTAATCAACTCTTGAGCATCTTTAATATCTGGAAGTTCAATTGATGAGAAACCTGGGGTATCAATAATATATCCTCCATCTTTTAATGGTAAAAGATTTGTATCTTTTGTTGTGTGTTTTCCTCTCTTCAATCTCTTACTTGTCTCTCCAGTTTCAAGTTTTTTAGCATTTTGTAGAAGATTTATAATACTTGATTTTCCTACTCCACTAGGTCCTCCAAAAGCAGTTATCTTATCTTTGATAAAAGATTTTAGTTCTTCAATTCCAATATTTTCTCTTTCTGATACAAGAAAATAGGGTATATTTAGTTGCTTTAAAAACTCTAAATTCTTTTTGATATCCTCTATCTCTTCCTCAGACAAAAGATCTATCTTATTTACAACAATAATTGGAGATATTTTATAATAGAAACCTCTAAGAATTAGAATGTTTAATCTTTCATAGTCTATTGCAGGATCTTTTCCAGCAAATTGTATTACTAAATAATCTATATTTGCCACTAAAGGTCTTTCAACTAGATTTTTTCTCTTTTCTACTTTTATAATAGCATTGTCCTCAGATATCTCAACTATATCTCCAACAACACAATTTTGCTTGTCATCTTTTCTTTTTAAGATTCCTCTAAGCTTACACTCATACACTTGTTCATCAACTTTTACATAGTAAAAACCTTGTATTTTATTTATAATAATACCTTTTATTTTCATCCCTCCATACTGTTATTTTATTCTATTTACAGTAATATCTATCTCTGTTCCTGCTGGAACTTTTCTTCCTGAAACTATACTTGTTTCAATAACAACACCATCTGGTATTTCTGCTAATGTTACATAATTAATCTTTCCTACAAGCAGTGAATTTTCACTTAAAAGAATTTCAGCATCATTTACATCAACTCCAATAATATCGGGCATCTTTGTTTCCATCATCTGCTTTGAACTATTTATAAGGAAAGAGATTTTTTGTCCTTTCTTTAAAAGAGTATCTGTAGCTGGATCAGTGGCAATAACCTCATTATATGGAAGAGCTGCCTTTGTTGAGGCTACTCTATCAACTATTAACCCCTTTTGTTCAGCTATGGCTTTAGCATCAAGGAAGTTCATTCCCACAAGTTGTGGCACTTCTACTAGAGCCTCTCCTTTACTTACCCAAACCTTTATATTTCTATTTTTCTTTACAATACTATCTGGTTCAGGCTCTTGCATAAATATTTCACCTACTGGAAGATCTGAAAATTCATCTCCCATATTTCTAATGTTAAGATTGTTATCAGTTAAAAGTTCTTCAGCCTCTTCAAGAGTAAAGCTCTTTAAATCTGGCACTTTGTAGTAAGTTTCATTAAAATATGATTTTTCAAATATTTTTAATGAAAAGAACCCTGCCACACCTAGAGCTACAACTGTGATAAAAGAGAAAAAAACTAACTTTTTATTCATTTAGTCCTCCTCAAAAAATTCAATTTATATACTATTTGATGATAACATATGAGCTAAAAAATATCAATAAACTTTTATTGTAAGATAGTTTGAAAATTTTTTTATTCTATTAATAAATCTATCTAAAATATTATTATATTTTTAGTATATCAAAGAAAAAAATCTCATGTCAATGATATAAAAAAATATATACAAGAAAAAAATTTTATAATATAATATTTAATGGTAAAGACTTAAAAAATGGAGGGAAATATGAAACTAACTCTTAGAGAAAAAGAAAAACTTCTTATAGTTGTAGCTGCTGAAGTAGCTAGAAGAAGAAAAAATAAAGGTTTAAAACTTAACTATCCAGAGGCTATTGCATTGATTACAGATGAATTAATGGAAGGAGCTAGAGAGGGAAAAAGTGTTGAAGAATTAATGAGCTTTGGAAGAACTATCCTTACTAGAGATGATGTAATGGAAGGTGTGCCAGAGATGATAGAAACTGTACAAGTTGAAGCAACTTTCCCAGATGGAACAAAACTTGTAAGTGTTAAAGATCCAATTGAATAGGAGGCAAAATGAAACCGGGAGAATATATTTTAAGAAAAGATAAAATAGTTTGTAATGCTGGAAAAGAAGCGATTACATTGAGAGTTATAAATAGAGGAGATAGAGCTATACAAATAGGATCTCACTTTCATTTTTATGAAGTAAATCCAATTCTTGAATTTGATAGAGCAAAAGCTTATGGAAAGAGATTGGACATAGCTGCTGGAACTGCTGTAAGATTTGAGCCTGGAGATGAAAAAGAGATTAGACTTATTGATATAGCAGGAAATAGAAAAGTTTATGGTTTAAATGATAAAGTAAACGGAGCATTAGACTAGGAGGCTTAGAACTGTTATTGAAAATATGTAAATTTATATAATAATATCTAAATAGTTTATAGATAATTATATAATATTAAATAACATAAAAAATGATTAAGGAGTTAATAGAAGATGATACTTGCGAAGAAAGTTAGAATTTATCCAACTAAAGAGCAAGAACAAAAATTGTGGCAATCTGTAGGAACTGCTAGATTTATCTATAATTACACTCTTACAAAACAAGAAGAAAATTATAAAAATGGTGGTAAATTTATTAGCGATGGAATCATAAGAAAAGAATTAACTCAACTTAAAAAGTCAGAACTATCATGGTTAAATGAAGTATCAAATAATATTACTAAACAAGCTGTAAAAGACGCCTGTAATGCCTATAAAAGATTTTTTAAAGGTTTAGCAAATAAACCAAAATTTAAAAGTAGAAAGAAAAGCAAACCTAGTTTTTACAATGACCCTATAAAATTAAAAGTTAAAGAGAAAAAAGTCTTAATTGAAAAAGTAGGTTGGATAAAAACAAATGAGCAAATACCAAGGAATGTTAAATATAATAATCCTAGAGTTACTTATGATAATAAATATTGGTATATATCTGTTGGGATAGAAGTGGAAAAAGAGCAGGAAAAACTAACGGATATGTCGTTAGGTGTAGATTTAGGTTTAAAAGATTTGGCTATTTGTTCAGATGGAACTGTTTTTAAAAATATTAACAAAACTAAAAAAGTAAAAAAATTAGAAAAAAAATTAAAACAGAAACAAAGACAAATTAGCAGAAAATATGAGATAAATAAAATTAAAAAAGAGGGAGGTGAACGTTGCCAATTTATTAAAACTAAAAATATAGAAAAATTAGAAAATACAACAAAGCTAATACATAGAAAATTAACTAATATTAGAAATAACTATCTTCATCAAGTTACAACAAGTATAGTGAAAGCCAAACCATACAGAATTGTGATAGAAGATTTGAATGTTTCTGGAATGATGAAAAATAAACATCTGTCTGATTCAGTAAGAAAACAATGTTTTAATAAGTTTAGACAGTATCTGACATATAAAACAGAGTTAAATGGAATTGAATTGGTAATAGCAGATAGATTTTATTCATCATCAAAAACTTGTAGCGAGTGTGGTTATATAAAAAAAGATTTAAAACTAAAAGATAGAATTTATAGATGTCCACATTGTGGAGCAGTGATTGATAGAGATTATAATGCTTCACTAAATTTATCTGTGTATAAATTAGCATAATTTCACAAACAAGAAAATGCTAATATGTAGGACGCGTTGTATCCGAATTTAAGCCTTTGGAGAGTTATATCAAACGAAAGTAGCTACGGCAAAATCGGATTCTATGAAGAAGGAAATAAACAAATTTCTATATTTTTATAGATTTTTGGCAACGAAAAAATGAGCTTTGAAATAGGAAGAAAACAATATGCTTCTATGTATGGTCCAACTACTGGAGATAGTATAAGACTAGCAGATACGGAGCTTTTTATTAGAATAGAAAAAGATTATACTACTTATGGAGAAGAGTGTAAATTTGGTGGAGGAAAATCTCTAAGAGCTGGAATGGGACTTAACCCTGTTGAGATGAGAGATAATGAAAAAGTTGTTGATACAATAATCACAAATGCAGTTATTCTTGACTACACAGGAGTATATAAAGCTGATATCGGTATAAAAGATGGAAAGATCAAATTTATCGGTAAAGGTGGAAACCCAGATATGATGGACAATGTAGATTTTATTGTATCTGCAAGTACTGAAGTTATAGCTGGAGAGGGAACAATAGTTACAGCTGGAGGAATTGATACTCACGTTCACTATATTACACCTGAAATAGTTGAAACTGCTTTAAGTGGAGGACTTACAACTCTTATTGGAGGGGGAACAGGACCTGCTGAAGGAACAAAAGCTGTTACTTCAACTCCAGGAGCTTGGCATATTCACAGAATGTTAGAATCAGCTGAAGGATTCCCTATTAACTTCGGTTTCTTTGGAAAGGGAAGTGGAGCTGTTGAAGGTCCTAATGAGGAGCAAATAGAAGCTGGAGCTATCGGTTTAAAAGTTCACGAAGACTGGGGAGCTACAAGATCAGCTATTGACAATGCACTAAAATGTGCAGACAAATATGATGTTCAAGTTGCACTACACTCTGATACATTAAATGAATTTGGATTTGTTGAAGATACTATTGATGCAATAAAAGATAGAGTAATTCATACTTTCCATACAGAGGGAGCAGGGGGAGGACACGCACCTGACATCGTTAGAATGGCATCATTTAATAATGTACTACCAGCATCAACTAACCCTACTAAACCTTTTACAGTTAACACAATAGCTGAACATTTAGATATGTTAATGGTTTGTCATCACCTAGACCCTAAAGTTCCTGAAGATTTAGCCTTTGCTGATTCAAGAATCAGAGAGCAAACAATAGCTGCTGAAGATATTCTTCAAGATATGGGAGCTTTAAGTATTATGAGTTCTGATGCTCTTGCAATGGGAAGAATTGGAGAGGTTGTAATGAGAACTTGGCAAACAGCTCACAAAATGAAACTACAAAGAGGAATTTTAGAGGGAGATGAGGAGTATTGTGATAACAATAGAGCTAAAAGATATATTGCTAAATACACAATCAACCCTGCTCTAGCTCATGGAATCTCTGAATATGTAGGTTCTATTGAAGTTGGTAAATATGCTGACTTAGTTATTTGGGAACCTGCTTTCTTTGGAGTAAAACCTAAAATGGTAGTAAAATGTGGAATGGTAGCTCAAGCAGTTGTTGGAGATGCCAATGCAACAATTCCTACACCTGAGCCAATGATTATGAGAAATCAATTTGGAGGATATGGAAAAGCTATTGGAAGCACATCTATAACATTTGTTTCAACTTATGCTTATGAAGATGGAATCAAAGATAAACTAGGATTGAATAAAATAGTTTTACCAGTTAGAGGACATAGAACTTTAACTAAAAAGGATATGAAACTAAACAATGCAACTCCAAATATCACTGTTGATCCTCAAACATATGATGTAAGAGTAGATGGAGAGTTAATCACTTGTGAGCCATTAAAAGAATTACCAATGGCACAAAAATATTTCTTATTCTAATTTAAGGAAGGTAAAAAGATGATATTAGATAAAATTCTTGGAAATATAAAGGATATGGAAGATATACACTGTCATGTAGAGAGAATCTACTTAGAAAGTGATGAACTTTTAAAAAGAGTTCTAAGAGTGACATCAGATCATGGACATGAGTATGGAATCTCTTTACCAAAGGGTAGTGAAATGAGAGATGGAGATATTCTTTTTAATGATGGTCATAATATGGTAGTTATCTCTGTAAAAGAAGATGATGTTATTGTTATCACTCCTAGAGATATAAATGAGATGGGAGAGGTAGCACACAACCTTGGAAATAAACATTTACCAGTTCAAATTGAAGATGGTAAGATAATTATTCAATATGATTACTTAGTAGAAAAATTCCTACAAGATCTACAAGTAAATTTTGAAAGAAAAAATATGAAATTAAAGCAGGCATTTAGACATGTGGACCACAGCCATTAATATGAAAATTTTAAATGTTATGCAAATTTGTGACTCAAACTTTCCAGTAGGCTCTTTTAATCACTCTTTTGGTATGGAGACATATTTAAGAGATGGAGAGATAAAAGATACTGCTACTCTAAAAGTTTGGTTACTATCATATCTTAAACATCAATTTATATATAATGATGGTTTTGCTATGAGAATAGTTTTTGAAAAATTAAAAGAGAACAAGATAGATGATATTTGGGAACTAGATAGAAAGATCACTGTACAAAACACTTCAAAAGAGAGTAGAGATGGAGCTAAACTAATTGGACAAAGAATGATTAAAACCTATTTAGAGCTTTATGATATACCTCTTTTAAAAGAGTATGGAGATAGAATCAGAAAAAAACTATCTTTTGGACACCCTAGTATTGCCACTGCTATTCTTTTGAATTATTTAGAAATATCTATTGAAGATACTATTCTATATTATATGTATAGTACAATCTCAACTTTAATTCAAAATGGAGTAAGAGCTATACCTCTAGGACAAAAGGATGGACTTATTTTAATGCAGGAGTTTTTCCCTATATTTGAAAAATTGCTGTCAGAGATAATGAATCTGAATGATGAGGATTTTGGATTGACAGTTCCGGGATTAGAGATATCACAAATAAATCACGAAGAATTAGTATTTAGATTGTTTATGTCTTAAAATTAATTTCCTCTGCTCCCTATAAAGATCTTTTTGTATGGGAGCAAAGGAGATAGAAAAAAAGGAGAGGTAATGAAAGAACCAGTAATAATCGGTGTTGGAGGACCAGTAGGTTCAGGGAAGACACTTCTAATAGAGAGAGTTACTAGAATGATGGCAAATGATTACAAGATTGCTGTTATAACTAATGATATTTATACAAAAGAAGATGCTATGTTTATGGTGAAAAACTCTGTTTTACCTGAAGATAGAATAATTGGAGTAGAAACTGGAGGTTGTCCTCATACAGCTATAAGAGAAGATGCCTCTATGAACTTTGCTGCAATAGATGAATTGAAAAGTAGATTTGATGATTTAGATATAATCTTCCTTGAAAGTGGAGGAGATAATCTAGCAGCTACTTTCAGTCCTGATTTAGTAGATTTTTCAATCTATATAATTGATGTGGCTCAAGGGGAGAAAATTCCTAGAAAAGCTGGACAAGGAATGATTAAAAGTGATATGTTCATTATAAATAAGATAGATTTAGCACCATATGTTGGGGCAAATCTTGATGTAATGAGAGAGGATACAAAAGTTTTTAGAAAAGAGAAAGACTTTATATTTACAAATCTTAAAACAGATGAGGGAGTAAATAGAGTTATTGATTGGATTAAATCTAATTGTCTTTTAGAGGGGCTTAAATAGATGAGAGAAAAAATCACAATAGATGATTTAGGAAAAAACAATCTTGCTGGGTATACTGAACTTATTTTACAAAAAACTCCTAGAAGAACAGGAGCAAAGAAAAGTTATACAGTGGGGGCAGCTAAGATCTCTCCAGCTATATATTTAGATGATGACAGTATCCCATGTTACTATCTTATTCAACTAGGTGGAGGATATATTGAGGGAGAGTATTATGAAAATAGATTAAAATTAGAGGAGGGTAGCCAAGCTATTTTAACTACTCAAGCATCTAGTAAGATTTATAAAAGTGAAAATGGTATTCCTTCAAAGCAATATACTAATCTACAACTTGAAAAAAATAGTAAACTTGAATTTATAAATGATAGTGTAATATTATATAAAGATGCAGTATATGAGCAAAGCACAGATATATATTTAGAAGAGAGAGCAACTCTTATATATTCTGATGGTATAACTGCTGGTTGGTCACCTGATGGAAAGCTCTTTCAATATACAAGTGCTAGAATAAAAACAAATCTTTATCTAAATGGAGAATTGATCTATTTAGATAATCTAAAAATTACACCTAAAGATTATGAGGTGCAAAGCTTTGGTATTCTTGAGGGATATAAAAACTTTGGAACAATGGTAGTAATTGATGAAAGAGTAGATAAAGAGTTGATAAAGAGATTGAGAGAGGAAACAAAAAATCTAAATTTAGATGTAAAATTTGGAATCTCTCTTCTTGAGAAAAATGGATTTATAGTTAGAGTATTGGGAAATCTTACTCAAGATATTCAAAAGGTTATAAATAAAGTTCATACATATTTAAGAAAAGAGTTTTTTGAATTTGAGGAGCTAGATTTAAGGAAGTACTAATATTTATTTAAGAAAGAGCTGAACATATTTGTTACAGCTCTATTTAATATTTTAAAGGAGAATTATGAATTTAAAAAAAATAATAATAGGAAGTTTAATATTAGGTTCATTAAATGTTTTTGCCTATGAACCAATTAAATATACCTTTGATGATGGAGTATATAAAAAAGAGATAACTGTTACTAAGTCTCCACAAAGAGCTGTAACTTTAGCACAATTTATGACTGAAACTCTTTTAGCTCTTGGTTTAGAAGATAAGATGACAGGAACAGCTTTATTAAATGAAGAAATTTTACCAGAATACAAAGAGGCATATGACAAGATACCTGAACTACAATTAGGTGAGGGACAACACTCAATATCTAAGGAATCATTTATAGCAACAGAAGTTGACTTTGTATCTGGTTGGGAACAATCAATAGCAGAGGAAACAACAGGATCATTAGATGAATTAGTAGATAGAGGAATAGTTCCTTTTATCTCTAGTGGATTAGCTCCAGATGCTACTATTGAAAGTGTATATAATGATTTTATACTTTTAGGAAGAATATTTGAAGTCCCTGAAAGAGCTGAAAAAGTTGTAGCTAAGATGAAAGCTGAAGTTAAAAGTGTAACTGATAAAACTAAAAATATAGAAAATAAACCTAGAGTATTAATCTATGATTCAGGAGAGGGAGAAGCCTTTGTTGGAGGTTCAGGGTTACCTAATAATCTTATTGAACTTGCTGGTGGAGAAAATATCTATAAAGATCTAGGACAAGACTATGCTACTGTTTCCTTTGAAGATATTGTTCAAAAAAATCCTGAAATCATAGTTGTAACAGAGTATTATTCTGGAATTACAGGAGATGAAAAAATTAAATTCTTAAAAAATAGTCCAGCTTTAAAAGATATAGATGCTATAAAAAATAATAGAATCTACAAAATAGGACTTATTGATTTAGCTCCAGGAATAAGAAACTCAAAAGCTGTCGAAAAACTATATAATATGTTTTATGGAAATGAAAAGTAATGAAAGTGAGAAAGGAAAAATATAACCTATTTTTTTTAATCCTTTTAGTTTCTTTAATATTGAGTATCTTAATAGGAGTTTCCTTTGGAAGTAGCTATATCTCCATAAAAAATGTATATCAGTTTTTAAGCAATAGAATTTTAAATAAAGAAATTTTTTCTCCTACTTGGAAGAAGAATATCGAGGCTATTATTTGGGAGATAAGAGTGCCAAGAGTGTTGCTCTCTGCAATTACAGGGGGAGGACTTGCAATTTCTGGAGTATTAATGCAATGTATAACTAAAAATCCCATAGCTGATCCATATATTTTAGGTATCTCTTCTGGAGCATCTGCTGGAGCAGTGGCAGTTATTATTTTTGGTGGAGCAACTATAGGTATGTTAGGAATCACAGGTGGAGCTTTTATTGGAGCTATTATTTGTGGAGTAATTGTTTTTATAATTGGAACAGAAAATGGAAAGAATATATCAACAGTTAGACTAATATTAACTGGTTTAGCTGTTTCAACTATATTTTCATCTATAACAAATATATTAGTCTATTCAGCTAAAAACTCAAATCAAGTGAGATCAGCAGTGTTCTGGAGTATGGGAAGTTTAGGTAGAGCAAAGTGGGGAGAATTATTAATACCATTTCTTGCATTAGCCATTGTCTTTATATTATCTATTCTTCTATCTAAATCATTGGATATTTTACTTTTAGGAGATAATACAGCAAAAATGGTTGGAATGAATATTGGAAAGATTAAAACAATTATCATTCTTTCATCTACTATTTTAATCTCTATTTTAGTTGCTCTTACAGGTTCAATCGGTTTTATAGGTTTGATAGTTCCACATATATGTAGATATTTTTGTGGTAGTTCACATAAAAAACTTTTAACATTATCTATTTTAGTTGGAGCAATATTTTTAATCTTGTGTGATACAATAGCTCGTACAATTTTTCCACCAAGAGATATACCTATTGGAATAATAACATCTATTATAGGAGGTCCTTTTTTCCTATCTATGATTGGAATAAAGAGTTTCTCTTTTGGAGGTAAAAATGGTAGAAGTTAAAAATCTATTTTATAAGATAAAGGATAAAAGTATTTTAAATGATATATCAATAAAATTTTCTGAAAAAAAGTTTATAGGCATAATCGGACCTAACGGAGCTGGTAAATCTACACTTTTAAAAAATATCTATGGAGTATTAACTCCAAGCAATGGAGATATTTTTATTGATGGGAAGAATATTAAAAATATAAATGGAAAAGAGAGAGCTAAAAAGATAGCTGTTTTATCTCAAGAGGATAGAGAAGAGTTTGATTTCAGTATTGAAGAGATAGTAAAGATGGGAAGATACCCACATAAAAGTATATTTGAAAATTACTCCAGTAATGATAGAGAGATTGCTATAAGTATGCTAAAAAAGGTGGGAATGGAAAATTATATAGGTAGAAATTTTAATGAGTTATCTGGTGGAGAGAAACAGAGAGTTTTAATTGCTAGAGCATTAGCACAGGATACGCCTATATTGATACTTGATGAGCCTACTAACCATTTGGATATTGGATATCAACTACAACTTTTACATTTAATTAAGCATTTAGATAAAAATGTAATTGCTGCTCTCCATGATCTCAATGTTGCTGCTATATTTTGTGATTATATCTATATATTAAAAGATGGTAAACTTATTGAAGAGGGAACACCAGAACAAGTTTTAAATAGAGAGAACTTAAAAAATATTTTTAATATTGAATGCTATATAGGAAAAAATCCAATAAATGATAAAGTTCAAATATCATATACTACAAGTCACTATCATGTTAATGGAGTAGGATCAGATCACTACCATGATGATCACTTTACAGGAATACATACACATATTATAGAAAAAAATTAAAAATATGTATTTTGAAAATAGAGCTTTAAAAGATAACTTAATATTATAAAATTTTATAGGCAGAATATAAAAAGGAGCTTTAGAATTAGTATGGTGACATTAATTTCTAAAAGCTCCTCTTTATTATAAATTAATTATACTAATCTTATTTCTTTCTAAAAGCTAAAATAATTCTTCCTATATTTTCACTGACTCTCTCTAAGTTTTTTTCTCCATTTTTAAGAGCAGTTTCTAAATTTTGTACTCCAGGAAGAATAGAAAAAATACTATCAAATCCATAGTCATATAATATATCTATATCTTCACCAACATTTCCAGCTAATGCTATTACAGGTATATTTTGTTTTTTAGCTGCTTGAGCTACACCATATGGAGTTTTTCCAAAACGAGTTTGTCCATCTATACTTCCCTCTCCAGTTATTACAAGAGTTGCACCTTTTAATTTTTCTTCAAGCTTACTATATTCAATAACAATATCTATACCTCTTCTTAATTCAGCAGATAGAAATGCCATTAATCCAGCTCCTAAACCTCCTGCTGCTCCAGCACCAGCTACATTTTCAACATCAATTTTTAAATCCCTTCTTATTATTTCAGCAAAATGTTTTAAATTATTATCTAATACAGGAATAGTTTTATCAGTTGCTCCTTTTTGACGTCCAAATATGTAAGCAGCACCTTTAGCTCCAGTAAGTGGATTCTCTACATCACAAGCTACTATAATTTTAACATTTTTTAATCTCTCATCAAGTTCTGAAAGATCTATTTTATCTAATTTTGAAAGTTCTCCGCCACCAAAACCTATTTGATTACCATTTTTATCTAATAATTTTCCTCCAAGAGCTTGAATCATTCCAGCTCCTCCATCATTAGTAGCACTTCCACCTATTCCTATTAAAATAGTTTTAACATTTAGATCTAAAGCTTTTTTAATAAGCTCTCCAGTCCCAAAAGTTGTTGTTATCATAGGATCTCTTTTTTCTTTTGAGATTAATTCTAATCCACTAGCACTTGCCATCTCTAAAATAGCTGTTTCTTGATCTCCTAATACTCCTAACTTTCCTTGAATCTTTTCTCCTAAAGGATTAGTAACCTCTACAAAATAGATAACTCCATTTGTAGCATCTACTAGAGATTGTGTTGTTCCCTCTCCACCATCTGCCATTGGTACTTTTATAAATTCACTATCTTTTAAAACTTTTTTTAATCCTCTTTCAATAGCATCACAAGCCACTTTTCCACTCATGCTCTCTTTAAAAGAGTCTGGTGCTATTACTATTTTCATAAATTTTCCTCCTGTAATTTTAATAGTAATATAGTTATTTATTTTAATCTTATTTTTATAATATTTTATATACGACATTTAAATTATAACGAAACTTATTTGATAATTCAATGTTGATATTTTGTTAATAAATATAAAATTGAGTCAAAATACAAGATTTTAAAATCTAATCAATAATTTCTTGTAAAATCATGTAGTAAATGATAAAATAATGTTGAATGAATTTTTATAAAGGTGATTATTTTATCACTTTTTTTAGGAGGAAAAATGGATTACACTATTGAAACATTAATATCAAGAGAAAAGGTTGAACAAAGAATTAAAGAGCTTGCTTGTGAAATCACAAAAGATTATGAAGGAAAAGAAGTTGTAGTTCTTGGACTTTTAAAGGGATCAGTTGTTTTTATGAGCGATCTTATTAAAGAATTAGATTTACCTCTTACTATTGATTTTATGAATGTATCTAGTTATGGAAATGGAACTAGCACAACTGGTGTTGTAAAAATATTAAAAGACGTTGATCAAGAACTTAAAGATAAAGATGTTATAATTGTTGAAGATATCATTGATACAGGGCTTACTTTAAGTTATGTAAAAGAGTTTATCAAAGCTAAAGGAACAAAAAGTGTTAAAGTTTGTACTCTTTTAGATAAACCTGAAAGAAGAAAAGTTGAAATGAAGGGAGACTATGTAGGATTTGAAATTCCTGATGAGTTTGTTGTAGGTTATGGACTTGACTATGCTCAAAAACATAGAAATTTTCCATTTGTTGGAATAGTTGTAAAAAAATAATCGGAGGAAAATAATGTCCTTTAAACATAAAAAGAAATTTGGTCAAAACTTTTTGACAGATCAAAGAGAAGTATTAAGAAAAATAATGGAAGTATCAGATGTTAAAGCTGAAGATACAGTATTAGAGATAGGACCAGGAGAAGGGGCATTGACAGCTCTACTTTTAGATACTGCTAAAAAAGTTGTCACTGTTGAGATAGATAGAGATCTTGAGAAAATATTGAGAAAGAAATTTGACTCTAATCCTAAGTATACTCTAGTTATGAATGATGTATTAGAAACTAATTTAAAAGATTATGTTGGAGAGGGAACAAAGGTTGTTGCTAATATACCTTACTACATAACATCTCCTATTATCAATAAATTAATAGAAAATAGAGATGTGATTGATGAAATATACATCATGGTACAAAAAGAGGTAGCAGAAAGAATTTGTGCTAAAAAAGGAAAAGAGAGAAGTGTTCTTACTCTAGCAGTAGAATATTTTGGAGAAGCTGAGTATCTTTTCACAATTCCAAAAGAGTTTTTTACTCCTATCCCTAAGGTAGATTCTGCTTTTATGTCTATTAAGCTTTACAAAGATGAAAGATATAGCAAAATAGTAGATGAAGATTGTTTCTTTAAATATGTAAAGGCTGCCTTTGCTAACAAAAGAAAAAATCTATTAAACAACTTCACATCTTTGGGAAAATCTAAAGATGAATTGAGAGAGATTTTAGCTCAAGCTAATATTGCTGAAACAGAGAGAGCTGAAAATCTTTCTATTGATGATTTTTTAAATCTAATTGCTATATTTGAAAAAAAATAAGCTGCAATTTAAGAGAGCAGGCTGACAATTTAGTCAGCCTTGTTTTAAATTTTAAGATGGAGGAAAAATGCTAGGAAGTTATGAGTTTCTGATTCAAAGCAGAAAAGAGGATATTGACTTTATAAATAAAGTTGTAGAAGCTTATGAAGGAGCTGGAGTTGTAAGAACTGTAGATCCTCAAAAGGGGCTTATAAATATAATTACTACATATGATTTTAAAGATTTTGTAAAATTTGTTATAGAGGATTTAAAAAAATATGATGTAGTAGCTGAAATCATAGAAGAGGGAGCTTGGAAAGGTTCTCTATATATTAATAAATAATATTTAGTGGAGGAAAAGATGGAAAAATTAGAAAAATTAATCAACTATATTATAAAAGAGCTTGTAGATACTAAAGAGGCTGTAATGATAGATTATGATGCTATTGATGATACTATCACTTTTAAAGTAAGTGTTGCCAAAGGAGAAATGGGAAAAATAATCGGTAAAAATGGACTTACAGCTAATGCAATTAGAGGAGTTATGCAAGCTGCTGGAGTTAAAGATAAACTAAATGTAAATGTTGAATTTTTAGACTAGGAGGATTGATTGATGGAGCTTTTTACAGTTGGTAAAATATCTGGAACTCATCATCTTAAAGGAGCTGTAAAGATTATAGCTAATGTATCAGATGCTGAGATCTTAGTTGGAAATAAAGTCATTATTGATATTCAAGGGGAACAAAAAATACTTACTATCACAAGTGTAAGTCCTCTTGTTGGAAATAAATGGACAGTTGAATTTCAAGAAATAACTAATAAAACTGATGCTGGAAAGTTAAAAAATGGACTTATAAAAGTTAGAAGAGATATTTTAGGAATAGCTGAAGATGAATATCTTTTAAACGATCTTATGGATATGGAAGTTGTAGATATGAAAAATAATGAAACTATTGGAAGAGTAATTGATATTTTTGAAACTGCTGCTCACGATATTCTTGTAGTTGAAGATGAAAAAAGTGAAGCTATGATTCCAGATATTGATGAGTTTGTTAAAAAGATAGATTTTGATAAAAGAACTATTTTTGTTGAACTTATTGATGGTATGAGAGAGATGAAAGGAAAAAAATATCAGCAAGATGATGGAATAGAAGATGAGGAGTAATTTATGAAAATAAATATTTTAACTCTATTTCCAGAGATGTTCAGAGGATTTACAGGAGAGAGCATAATCAAGAGAGCTTTGGAAAAAAATCTTTTAGAGATAAATGTAATTAATATTAGAGATTTTTGTTATGATAAGTATAAACAAGCTGATGACAAGGTTTTTGGTGGAGGGGCAGGAATGCTTATGAAACCAGAGCCACTTATTAGAGCATTAAATACACTTGGGGGAAAAGTTATATATACTTCACCTCAAGGTGTTAGATTTGATCAAAAGTTGGCAATAGAACTTTCTCAAGAGGAGGAGATCACTATAATTGCTGGACACTATGAGGGAATTGATGAGAGAGTAGTGGAAAGTAGAGTTGATTTAGAAGTGTCTATTGGGGATTTTGTTTTAACTGGTGGGGAGTTACCTGCTATGGTGATGACAGATTGTATTGCTAGACTTGTTCCTGGAGCTATTAAGCAGGAATCTTATGAAAATGACTCTTTTTTTAATGGACTTTTAGATTATCCAAACTACACAAGACCTGAAGAGTATGAGGGAATGAAAGTGCCAGAGGTTTTATTGTCTGGACACCATAAAAATATAGAGATTTGGAGAAAAAAAGAGAGCTTAAAGAGAACTTATCTAAGGAGACCAGATCTTTTAAAGGGAAGAGAGTTTGATAAGTTAGAGAAAAAACTTTTAAACGAGATAAAAGAGGAGTTAAAAAAGGAGAGTAAATAATGATCTATAAACTTGGAGAATATATTCCAAAAATTGGAAAGAATAATTATATTGCTGAAAGTGCAAGTGTAATTGGAAAAGTTGAAACAGGAGAGAATGTATCAATTTGGTTTTCTGCTGTTTTAAGAGGAGATATGAGCTTAATTAAAATTGGTAATGGCTCAAATGTTCAAGATAATTCAACTTTACATGGAGATACAGATTTTCCTACAACAATAGGAGAGAGAGTTACTATTGGGCATAACTGTGTTGTGCATGGTTGTACAGTAGGAGATAACTCAATAATTGGAATGGGAAGTATTATTTTAAACGGAAGTGTTATCCCTAAAAACTGTATAGTATCTGCTGGTTCTGTGGTAAATAGTAAATTGAAAGCAGAGGAAGGGGATCTTATAGCAGGTTCTCCAGCTAGAGTTATAAAGAAACTTTCTGAAAAACATTGGGAATATTTAGAATATGCAAGTGGAGTTTATCTTGCAAAGATAGATAGATTTAAAAATCAGTTAGAAGAGATTAAATTAGAAGAAAAATAAATTTAAAGAAGGGATTATATAAAATGAGAGATAAAATATACTTAGGATTAGTTCATTATCCTGTTTACAATAAAAATAATGACGTTGTATGTACTTCTGTTACAAACTTTGATATCCACGATATTTCAAGAAGTTGTAGAACTTATGATGTAAAAGGATACCGTTTAATTGTTCCAGTAGATGCACAAAAAATGCTTACTGAAAGAATTATAGGTTACTGGCAAGAGGGTACAGGGGGACAATTTAACAAGGATAGAGAAAATGCCTTTGCTATAACTAGAGTTATGGACAGTATTGAAAAGGTAATTGAAGAGATTGAAGAGAAAGAGGGACAAAAACCTGTTATTATCACAACTTCAGCAAGAATTTTCCCTAATACTGTAAGCTATAAAACAATGTCAGATATGATATTTGAAGATGACAGACCATACTTATTATTATTTGGTACTGGTTGGGGGCTTACAGATGAAGTAATGGATATGTCAAACTATATTCTTGAGCCAATTAGAGGAAATACAAAATATAATCATCTTTCTGTAAGAGCTGCTGTGGCTATTATACTTGATAGACTTTTAGGAGAAAGATAATTAAAAATACAGTTCTGGAGGGAAAATGAGTAGAAATGAGATAAGGATCAAACCTCAAGATGGTATTTTCAGACAGATGGGAATAGAAAATGTAAGTATTAAGGAGATTGTTTTTTATGAAAGAAACAAGAAGATGAAATTTATGTGTTCTGTTCCCAGTGTCAAAGATCTCAAAGAACTGGATATAATTTATGAAAATATCAAAAAGAATTTTGGAAAAGAGCTTGAGGTTGACTTTAAAGTAGAATATACAAAGAGTGAGATTATGAGAGAGGAGCTTGTGACAATAGTAGAAAAGGCTATAATTAGATTAAAAGCTAGAAATGCTATTTCCAAATCCTTTCTTTATTTTTACAGAATAAGAATAGAAGAAGCTATCATTGATATTGAATTAAATGATAAAACTTCCATTGAAATTCTTCTTCAATCTAAAATAGATGAGAAACTTGAAAATATTTTAGAAAACTATGGAATATTTAATTTTAAAGTTAAATTTGTTCATGGGGACTTTTCAAAGGAGCTTACAGAGGTTGAAGCTCAAAAACAGAAAGAGATGATAACTCTATCAGCTAAGATAGATTCTGAAAATAGGGCTACTGCTGCTAATAAACCACAAAAGGGAAATGAGATCTATGTAAAACAAGGTGGGTTCCAAAGACAAAGTTATTCTAGTAACAAAACTAAGGAGATTAAGGGAAATAGTATCTCTTTAACTGAGTTTTTTGAGCTTTATGAAGATGAATTATGTGTAGTTGAAGGAGAAGTATTCTCTATTGAAAGTAGAGATATTAGAAATGAAAAAATCCTGCTTACAATAAGATTAACTGATGAGGTTACTTCTCTAACATCAAAGGTTTTCTGTGATAAGGATAAGCCTGTGGAAGTATCTGTTGGAGATTTTATAAAAATTAGTGGTAAAAAACAAATTGATAGATACTCTGATAATGAAGAGGTAATAATAATAAACTCTATCAATAAGTTAGAGAAAACAAAAGCTAAAAAAGAGGACAAGGCAGAAGTTAAAATGGTAGAACTTCACACTCACAGTAAGATGAGTGAGATGGTAGGAGTTGAAGATATTGGCGATCTTATAAAACGTGCTATCTCTTATGGGCATAAGGCTATGGCTATCACAGATTACTCTGTTGTTCATGCTTTCCCATTTGCATATAAAGCAGCTAAAGGAAAGGATTTTAAAGCTATCCTAGGTTGTGAAATGTATATGGTTGATGATACTTTGCCTATGGTAAGAGATTGTAAAACTGGTGCTATTGAAGATACTACCTTTGTTGTTTTTGACTTAGAAACATTTGGACTTAATAGTCACAAAAATGAGATTATTGAGATAGGTGCTATTAAACTAAAGGGAACTAGAATAGTTGATACCTTTAGTTCATTTGTTAATCCTAATAAGATTATACCTAAGAGAATATCAGAATTAACTCATATAACTCAAGATATGGTGGACAATGCTCCTACTATTGAAGATGTGCTACCTAAATTTTTAGAGTTTACTAAAGATGCTGTAATGGTAGCTCACAACTCAGCTTTTGATATGGGATTTATTAGAAGAGATGCCCAAAAATATATGGGAATAGATTATAAACCACCTATAATAGATACTTTGCAAATGGCAAGAGATCTATATCCAGATTTAAAAGGTTATAATCTTGATAGATTAAATAAAACTTTTAAACTCTCTCTTGAAAATCATCATAGAGCTATTGATGATGCTCAATCAACAGCCAAGCTTTTCATTATGTTTTTAGAAAAATATATTGAAAATGGAGTAGTTAATGTTGAGGATATGAATGGAGCTTTTCCTTTAAATATTCAAAAACAAGCTACTAGAAATATTGTGGTAATTGCTAAAAATTTAACTGGATTACAAAATCTATATAGATTAGTTTCTGAATCACATATTGACTATTATGGAAGTAAAAAACCAAGAGTTCTTAAAAGTCGTGTAGATAAATTAAGAGATGGATTAATAGTTGGAAGTTCTTTAACTAGTCATTTCTCAAATGATGGAGAATTAGCTGAATACTATATGAGATATGATCTTGAAAATGTAGAAAAAAATATAGATTTCTATGACTATATAGAACTTTTACCTAGAGCTACTTATGCTGAACTTTATGAGGAAGATGGAACAGGAACAATCTCATCTTTTGAGCAGATTGAGGATATGAATAGATATTTCTACAATCTTGCTAAAGAGAGAGGAAAGTTAGCAACTGCCAGTTCAAATGTTCACTATAATAATGAGGAAGATTATAAGATAAGAAGTATTCTTCTTTATGGTAGTGGAAATGTATTTAGAGAAAATCAATATAAAACAGATAATAAATTTTACTTTAGAACTACTGATGAACTGCTAGATGAATTTAGTTACTTAGGAGAAGAGGTAGCTAATGAGATAGTTGTTAAAAATACCAATGCCATAGCTGATATGGTTGAGGTAATTAAACCAGTACCTGATGGTTTCTACCCACCTAAAATTGATAATGCAGAGAATATAGTTAAAGAGATGACATATGAAAAAGCATATCGTATCTATGGTAACCCACTTCCAGAGATTGTTAAAGCTAGACTTGAAAGAGAGCTAGGAGCAATTATAGGAAATGGATTCTCAGTACTTTATCTATCAGCACAAAAACTTGTTAAAAAATCTCTAGATAGTGGATATCTAGTAGGTTCGAGGGGATCGGTAGGTTCATCTTTAGTTGCATTTATGATGGGAATTACAGAAGTTAATGCTCTTTATCCTCACTACATCTGTACTAACCCTGAATGTAAAAATTCAGAGTTTATAGAGAGAGAGGGAGTAGGTATTGACTTACCTGAAAAAATATGTCCTAAGTGTGGGCAACCATATAAACGTGATGGATACTCAATACCATTTGAAGTATTTATGGGATTTAATGGAGAGAAAGTACCTGATATTGACCTTAACTTCTCTGGAGAGTATCAATCAGAAATTCACAGATATTGTGAGCAACTTTTCGGAAAAGAGAACGTATTTAAAGCTGGAACAATATCAACTTTAGCAGAGAAAAATGCTGAAGGTTATGTAAAAAAATATTTTGAAGATCATGAGTTAAAAAATAATAGAGCTGAGATTATAAGATTGGCTAAAAAAGTTGAGGGAGCAAAGAAAACTACTGGACAGCACCCTGGAGGAATGGTTGTTGTACCTCGTGACCATAATATATATGAGTTTTGTCCTGTGCAAAAACCTGCAAATGATATAACAAATGACTCTATCACAACTCACTTTGATTATCACGTAATGGACGAACAGCTTGTAAAACTTGATATACTAGGACATGACGACCCTACTACAATAAAGATGCTACAAGAGTATACAGGGGTAGATATTTACTCTATACCTATTGCTGACCCTGAAACTTTGAAAATTTTCTCTAGTACTGAATCATTGGGAATCACTCCTGAAGATATAAATTCAGTTGTAGGAACTTTTGGAGTGCCAGAGTTTGGAACACCATTTGTTAGACAGATGTTAATTGATACAATGCCAAAAACATTTGCTGAGCTTGTAAGAATTTCAGGACTTTCACATGGTACAGATGTATGGTTAAACAACGCTCAAGAGTTTATTAGACAGAAGAAAGCAACTCTGTCACAAGTTATTACAGTACGTGATGACATTATGAACTATCTAATTGACCAAGGTATTGAAAAGGGAACTGCATTTAAAATAATGGAGTTTGTAAGAAAGGGAAGACCATCAAAAGATCCTGAAGGTTGGCAAAAATTCTCTGATCTTATGAAAGAGCATAATGTTGCTGAATGGTATATAGAATCATGTAGAAGAATAAAATATATGTTCCCTAAGGGACATGCTGTTGCTTATGTTATGATGGCAATGAGAATAGCTTACTTTAAAGTTCACTATCCACTTGCTTTCTATGCTGCATATCTTTCAAGAAAGGCTGAGGACTTTGATTTTGATATTATGGGAAATCCTGAAAGTGCTAAAAATCATCTTGAAGTACTTTCAAAAGAACCTAAGCTAGATGTTAAGAAAAAAGCTGAAATGGCTATTTGTGAGATAATAGTTGAGATGTATGCAAGGGGATTCCAATTCCTACCTATTGATATTTACAAATCAGGGGGAACTAAGTTTACAATTGAAGACGGTAAGATAAGAATACCATTGATCGGGCTTAGCGGACTTGGGGGAGCTGTAATTGATAATATTTTAAAAGAGAGAGAATTAGATAAATTTTTATCTTATGAGGATCTGAAAAGAAGAACTAAAGTATCTCAAACAATAGTAGAAAAATTAAAATCTATAAATGCAGTAGATTCTTTAAGTGAGACAAATCAGATCTCATTGTTTTAGGAGGGAAAATGTTAACTGAGAAAAAAGAGACAATGGGAGCTCTTCTAGTATGTCTTGCTGCGACTTTATGGGGATTTGATTCAATTGTCTTAACTCCAAATCTTTTTAAATTAAGTGTACCTTATGTAGTATTTATGGTGCATCTACTTCCTTTTGTAGGAATGACTCTACTTTTTGGAAAGGAAGAGTTAAAAAATATAAAGAAATTAGATGGAAAAGATTTGACTTATTTCTTTTTAGTAGCTCTATTTGGAGGGAGTCTGGGAACACTTTCAATAGTAAAAGCTCTATTTTTAGTAAACTTTGATCATTTGACAGTAGTTACACTTCTTCAAAAACTGCAACCTGTATTTGCTGTAATTCTTGCTTGGGTAGTTTTAAAAGAGAAGATTACAAAACAATTTGTTTTTTGGGCTATCTTAGCTTTAATTGGAGGGTATTTTCTTACTTTTGAATTTAACACTCCTCAAATGGCATATAATGGAAATATGCTTTTAGCTTGTGGATACTCTCTATTAGCTGCTTTTTCCTTTGGAAGTGCAACAGTTTTTGGAAAAAGAATATTGAAAAATGCCTCTTTTAGAACTGCACTATATTTAAGATATAGCTTTACAACTTTAATTATGTTTGTAATAAATATATTTAGTGGAACTTTAGCAAATATTCATACTACACAACCTTTTCATTGGTTTATATTTATTGTAATAGGGCTTACAAGTGGAAGTGGAGCTATTCTTCTTTACTATAAAGGGCTTAGATATATTCCAGCTAATGTGGCAACAATATGTGAGCTTTGTTTTCCAGTTTCAAGTATACTTTTTGATTTTATTTTCAATGGTAAATTTTTATCTGGAATTCAAGTAATCAGCACTGTTGTAATGCTATTTTCTATATATAAAATTACTCAAAGTCAACGAAATAATTAAAATTTTAAAATATTAGTAAAATACATTGTAAATTTTTTAAACTTATGGTATAAAGGATATAACGTGTATTTTTAAGGAGGCTTTAAAATGACTAAAAAAGAATTTGTTGATTTATATTTTGAAAAGGGAGAATTTGCAACTAAAGCTGATGCTGAAAGAAAAGCTGCTGCATTTCTAGCTGTATTAGAAGAAGGATTAGTAAAAGGAGAAGAAATTTCTTTCTTAGGATTTGGAAAATTTGAAGTTGCTGAAAGAGCTGCTAGAACTGGTAGAAATCCTCAAACTGGAGA
>JADYUE010000024.1 GCA_021531615.1 Fusobacterium varium
CTAAACTTTTAAATAAATAAATTTTATCATAGAAAGTACTAATTTACAGAAATAAGTTCACACCCTCAGAACTTCAGGATCAGAACTTCTTAAAGATATGATAATATTGATATTTTCATCTAATGTTTTAACTATTGCTAAATTATCTGAAGATTCAACAATCTCAGGATACTCTTTCATCCAAGTATTAACTCCAGTAGGAAGTTCTTCAATAGTTTTTATATAACTATCAAGAGATTTGCTTGAAAGAACAGAAACTTCTTTAGTAGTTGTAGTTTCTAAAGCAAAAACTATTTCAGGTTCAAAAGAAATATATTTTGCTTTTACTTCATCAGCAACTTTAGACATTATATCTTTAATATCTTTTGAAGAAGCTAAAACAACTTTTCCAGATCTAGGAATAGCATTATCTTTACTTCCACCAAAAACTTCTACAAGACTATAATCAGTTAAAGCTTTTAAATTGTGAAGTACTTCTACTAAAATCTTATTTGAATTTCCTCTTTTTTGATTAATTTCAACTCCAGAGTGTCCACCTTGTAATTTTTCAAGAGAAAGAGTATATAGATTAACATCAGATAAAGTTTCTCTTTCTATTGGAAGTAGAATATCAATTTCAACCCCACCAGCGGAACCAACAGTAATTACTCCCTCATCTTCAGAGTCAATATTAATTAACATCTTTCCTTTTAAAATATTTGGCTCAAGAGATAGAGCACCATTTAAGTCTATTTCTTCAGAAGTAGTAGCAAGAAGCTCAATAGTTCCACATTTGATAGATTCATCTTCTAAAATAGCCATTCCCATAGCAATAGCAATTCCATTATCTCCACCAAGAGTAGTTTTATTAGCCTTTAATCTGTTTCCATCTACTACTAAATCAATAGGATCTTTTTTAAAGTCATGGTTGCTATCATTTTCTTTTTCACATACCATGTCCATATGTCCTTGGATAATTATTCCAGGAGCATCTTCATATCCTTGAGAAGCTTTTCTTCTAAGAATAACATTGTAATATTTATCTTGATAAGTTTCTAAATTAAGTTTTTTACCAAATTCAACTAAATAATCACTAATAGCTTTTTCATTATATGATTCTCTAGGAATTTTAGAAATCTCTTCAAAATGATAAAAAACTCTTTCTGGTTTGATACCAACTAATTTTCTCATAATACATCACCTATCTTTATTATATCATAGTTCCAATAACAAGAGCAACAATAGAGTAAATTCCCATGATTATCATAAGAGGCATAATATATTTTAACCATTTATTAAATGTAGTTTCAGCCATTTCAAGTGTAACAAGAATAAGTCCTGTTGGAGTAATAAATGACATTAATCCTTGTCCCCAGTTATATGCGTTGATAACAACCTCTCTTGATAGACCAACACTGTCAGCAAGAGGAGCCATAATAGGCATTGTAAGAACTGCAAGTCCTGAAGATGATGGAATAAAGAATCCTAAGAATGAGAATACTGCAAGTTGAGCAATAGCAAATAAACTTCCACTCATTCCTGTGATCATATTGATAGAGTAGTTTAATAGTGTATCAGAGATCATACCATTATCCATAACTATATTGATAGCTCTAGCAAGTCCAATAGTAAGAACTACCCCTATAAGTTCAGCTGCTCCATCAACAAATGTATTAACTGCATCTTTTTCAGATAGCCCAGAAAGTATCATTATAATAATAGCAACTCCAAGGAATAGTGCAGACATCTCTTCGAACCACCAACCACCAACAGCAACTCCCCAAACTAAGATTAAGAAAGCAACTGTAAACACTAAGAATATTAGTTTTCTTCTTAAAGTAAACTCTATAACTTTATCAGGATCATAATCTTTTAAGAAACGATCTCTAATCTTTTCATTTTCTTCATAAACAAGAGAATTTTTAGGATCTTGATTTACTTTTTTAGCATACCAATACATATAAGCTAAAGTAATTATAGAACCAATAACTAAAACTATTATTCTAAATTTTAAACCAGTAGTAAAGCTAATTCCAGCAGCATTTGAAGCTATAACAACTGAGAATGGGTTTACTGTAGAGAACATAGTTCCTATTGATGATCCCATATAGATAGCAGCAATACAAGTTATTGCATCAAAACCACTTATAAGGAAGATAGGCATCAATATAGGATAGAAAGCAATAGTTTCTTCTGCTAGTCCAAATGTAGTTCCACCAAGTGTAGTAAGAGCAAAAACAAGAACAACTAAAATAAACTCTTTACCTTTAGTTTTCTTAGATAGAGCACCTATACCTGCATCAAATGCTCCTACTTTATTAACAAGACCAATGATACCACCAAGAATTAAAACGAAAATCATAATGTCAACTGAATCCATAACCCCAATTACTGGAGATTTGATAACATCTACAATACCTTGTGGTTGTTGTTCAATTTGAACATATGTTCCAGGGATAGCAATAGGTTTTTTAATAGTTCCATCTTCAAATTTAGAAAGATCTAATTGAATATGAAGATCATTAAGAACTTCTTGAGTAGCTGGAATAGCTTTTGTTTCATCATTATGATCAGTTATAATGAAATCTCTAGTTGATTCATCATAAGTTAATCTAGAAAATTTTCCAGATGGAACAATGTAAGTAAGAATTGCAGCTAAGATCAAGATGATAAAAAGTACTGTAAATGCCGTAGGGAATTCACGTTTTTTCTTTTGACTCAAAATAATCACTCCTCGTATAATATTTTTTATATAAATATAAACTAAAAAGTTTGTAATTGTGTAATGTTTTCTGAGGAAAAGAATACAAACTGATAGTTTTGTACGAAAATTTATACAATTATAATATAAAGTAAATTTTAAGCTCTGTCAAGAAAAAAACTATTAATGCTTTCTCAATTAGAGAGGAAATTAATAAAATTTTTTCTTGAGATAAAAAAAGAGCTCATTGGTAATACAAACAAAAGCTCTATGAAATAAGATCTATTTTCATATAATGTAAAACCTAAAAGTTGATATAATAAAAAAATTGCTATTAATCAATAATAGATATTATAGCATAAAAATAAAAAATTAAAAAAATAAAAAATAATTTAAAACTTTTTTCAAGTAATCCAAGTCTAAATATCATAATTAAAAATAATAAAATTTTCTCTCCCTAGAAAATAGATCCCCTCTTTGAAAAAAGTTGAAGAGGGGAAGAAAAAATAAAAAAAATTTAAACTTTTTAAAGAGATTGAAAGTCTAAATATCATAATAAAAGTAGTAATTTTTTCTCCCACAGGAAAAAGTTCCCCTCTCTTGAAAAACAGAGAGGGGAAAATAAAAAAAATAAAAATTATTTAAACTTTTTAGTGAACTAAAGAGTCTAAAGTATATAAATAATAAAGATAATGATCATAGTAAAAATGTTAATCCCCCCAGAAAAAAGATTTCTCAAAAGGAAATCAATTGACCCTCATTTTATTGAGGGAAGAGCTAATAATAAAAGATTAATATAAATTTCTCCCCCCTTAAAAAGACTGATTTAATTCAGTCTTTTTGTTTTTTTTGTTCATTAAAAATTTTGTCTACCTCTTGGGGTAGTGTCTACCTATTATCTCTTCCTCTTTCTTTTATCTTTATTTATTTTTTTTTATGGGGGAAAGAGGAAATTTTCTTGGGGTATATGTAAAAATTATGTTGAAAAAATAAAAAAAAATAAAAAAAACTATTTACAAATTGTTCAAAATGAGGTATAACATTGTTGATGGGAGACTCTTTAAATAGAGTAAATATATTATGTGAAAGACTTTTATAGGTCTTTTATAAAGGGGAGATAATTATGAGAAAATTAGCACTTTTACTAGGATCATTAGTAGTAGTAGCTTCAGCTTCTGCTAAAGAAGTAGTACCTGCACCAGTTGTAGTTGAAGAAGCTCCAGTACAAATCGTTGAAAAAGAAGTAATAGTTTACAGAGACAAAGAAGAAGGATTCAGACCTAACGGAAACGTAGATCTACAATACAGATACTATGGAAAAACTGAAGATCATAAAGAGTGGAATGGAAATGACAACTATTCAAGAACTCAACTTCAAGGAAAAATCCAAATGACTGAAAACCAAGCTTTAGATTTCAGAGTAAGAGATTACAATGACCTTGATAAAGAAGGAAATCAAAACTATCAAAATGGAGCAAAAGATACAGCAGTAAGATTAAGATATTTCTATAACCATGGAAATCTTGGAGATTCTAAAGTAGGAGCTCAATCATTTGTTAGATATGAAAAAAATGGTTCTCAAACATTAGAATATAGATATAATTTACAATTTGCAGATTATTTCTTCAATAATGATTTTGTAAAAACAACTAACTTTGTAGTAGGACCTAGATATATCTATTCTTGGGATTCATCAAATGATGATGCTTATAAAAATACTATTGGACTATATGCAGATATCGTTCATGAACTTCCATGGGGATTCAGTACAGAGTTTGAATTAGATGGACTTCACTATAATATGTATGGAGATGCTTCAAGAGTAGAAGATGGAAAATCTACAAATCTTAAAGATAATGATACAGAAGTAACATTTAACTTATACTTATATCATGATGCAAATCTTTATTCAAATGATAAATACTCATTAGATTGGCATTTTGAAGGTGGATATGACTCATACAGCTGGTATAATAGAGATGAAGTTGTTACAACTGCCGACAACTATATAGATGCTGAATATTCAGCGTATGCACAACCAAGTGTAACTTTATCATACCAAGCTACAGAGTTTGTTTCTCTATATGCAACTTTAGGAGCAGAATATAGAAACTGGAATATTACTGCAGAATCAGAAGCTTCTCACTGGAGATGGCAACCATACGGAATCGTAGGATTCAAAACTACATTCTAGTTTAATTTAAAAATTTAATATGAATTTTAGTACCTGTCAATTGGCAGGTACTTTTTTTTAAATAAAAAAGCAGGAGAATCTGCCAAATTCTCCCACATAAAACTGCTTTATAAAAAGATTAGTATATAGATAGCAATTCATTACAACATTGATTCCTAAAAAAATCTATGGTATAATCTAAATACAAAAAAGAGTTTTTTCAATAATGGAAAATAGGCAATAGAAAAAGATGAAGTTCACGCCAATATAACTTCATCTTTTTTATTTTACTATTTAGAAATCGCTTAATATAATATTATCATTTTCTTTAGCCAACTTTATTAGCTCATCAGAAAATCCCTCTTTAGAAAACAGTATAAAATACTCTTTTCTACTTGTATTTTTCCATTGAACTTTTTTACTTTTCTCTTTTAAATCATATAAAACACTTAGTCCAACTTTTTTTACTGACCATTTACACTCACCAAAAATAATCTCATTTTCTCCTATTCCAACAATATCAATCTCATCATTTTTATCCCACCATCTTCCCAATTTTTTTATAGGAAAAGGGATAATATTAGTATTTAGTAAACTTTCTCTAGCTAATTCTTCATATGTTTTTGACACCCAAAGATCAAACTCATTTTTTATTTTTTCTAAAGGGTAGTTAATATTTCCTATTTCTAAATAGCTTTGATAAGGGTAAACATAATTAAACCAAAATCTAAGATAATTATCTTTTATTTTATACAACCCTTTTATATCATCTTATTTTAATAAAGTAAATTATGATAATTTATTTTATCATAATTTAAATTATTTTAATTGAAAATTTTTTTTACAAAAAATAAAAAAGCAGGAGAATCTGCCAAATTCTCCCACATAAAACTACTCTGTAAAAAGATTAGTATAAGTTTTTAGATAGCAATAGAAATAGTGCTATCATGATGATAATTATGTAAAGCTTTCTCACTTATTCACCTCCTTTCTTGAGATGAACAGCCAAGAAAGAAGAGCAATTCATTATAACATTGATTCCTAAAAAAATCTATGTTATAGTTAAGTTAGCTAAAAGATAAAATAGTCTCTTTAACTTATATCTCTGTTTTCTTAAGATATTTAGATTAAGGAAGGAACACAAGTATTATATCATTGATTTTTATAAGAGTTTATGTTATAATTCAATTGATGATATATTTGTAAAGCAATAAAGAGCGAAAAAATGAGGGCTGCCAAAAACCTCATTTTTTTATTTGTCAAAAACAAAAATATTTATCTTTTTTTAAAGCTATATCAATAATTTTTTTACTATAATCAGCCATAAATAATGGGATATTTAAAAGCTCATCATCTAAAGTTAAATTCTCAAAGGAAAATCTCACTCTAAGTTTAATCTCAAAGGAATAGATTTCCAAATCATAGATATTTTAGGAAACTCTCTGATATTAGGGTGTTTAGCGAAATCTCTTTCATAAGCTTCTATAATATTGTTAGAAGTTTTTTTCATAAGCTCAATATCTCTCTCTTGAGTCCATAAATAAACAACCTCTGGCATTCCTCCAGTTACATAATACATCTTTAAAATAAATCTTTTAATTAAACACCTCTAAATAGTTTTATAAAAATCATTTTTACGTTATCAAGTTTTTTAGTATACAGAAGCAAAATATTATGATATGCTAAAAGAAAAAAGGTTAAAAATAGTTACAATATGAAATTAAAAGAATTTTAGAAAGGAAGGAAATATGAAAAAATTAATATTATTAGGAATGGCAATTTTAAGTATTAGTGCTTTTGCAGCAAGAGAGAAAGTACCAGAAGATGTAGAAAAGATGATTACAAAATCTTCTCAAACTTTAGATGGAAGTGAAAAGATAAGATATAAAAATTGGCAGATAGATTCATATTTAAGAATGGAAAAATTAGGAAAAGAATCTGGAATCCCTGCTAATGAATTTGAAAGAATAAAACATAAATTAAGAGTTATGTATGGGGCAAACTTTGCAAAACAATATCAAGTTTTACCAGATGAGATAAGAGACTATAATGAGTTAGTAGAGAGAGTAAAAAAAGAAACTGCTAAAAATTTAGAAGTTAGCGAAGAAAAAAACAGTATAGCTAAAGCTGAAATGGAAAAAAATATAGCTGTTTCAAAAGTTCCAGCTGAAGTAATTGAGATATACAAGGAAACTGCTGAAAAACTATACCCTGAAAACTATGTAGGACAAAAAGCATATATTGATGCTTCTATGGAAGAGTATTTTAAAATAATAGAATTTATAAAAAATAATAAAAGCTTGATTAAATAAAAAAGCAGGTGTTTAAACCACGCCAATAGTTTAGACATCCACATAAAATTATGATATTCTAATTAGAATATATTTTTAGATAAAAGTATAAATAATACTAATATCAAAAGTACAAAAAAGAATTTTTTCAATAGTGGAAAATAGATAATAGAAAGAGACAGAGGACACGCCAAAATACCTTTGTCTTTTTTATTAACCACTTACTTATTATTTATAAATTATAAGTTTTGTAAATGTAAATTTAAGGATTACAGAAACTTCGTTTCTGCGTCTCAAAAGTAGTAGTCGTTTGCACTCTTCTACTTTTGGAAATTATAGTTTATATATAAAAAGTGACTATTGAAAATAAAATAGTCACTTGAGAAAAACTTATTTTTTATTATGTAAATAAAGAGTATAAAGCCCCTTGATGCTTAGGTCTGGAGAGTAAACATCAATCTCCTCTATCTCAGCAGATAAGATTTTACCTAATCCTCCAGTTGCAACAACAAATGGATTATCAATAACCTCTTTAATTTTCTTAATAATATGCTTAATTTGTCCAGCATAACCATAGAAAATTCCAGCTTGAATCTGTTCATTTGTATTTTTACCAAGTACAGATTCAGGAGTACTAAATTTAACTTTAGGTAGTTTTGCAGTATTAGCAAAAAGTGCATTAATAGACATCTCTATTCCAGGAAGAATCCCTCCTCCAACATAAACTGTTTTCTCTAACACCTCATAAGTTGTAGCACTTCCAAAGTCAAAAATAACTAGATTTTTATCTGGATAATCATTTAATGATTGAACAATATCAATTATTCTATCAGCACCAAATCCAGTTGGATTAAGATTCGGAGCAAAAGTAAAAGGTATTTTTATATCAGGTCCTACTATCATAGGATCAATATGAAAATATTTTTTTCCTAAAAATTGGAAAATTGTAATAAGGTTTGGCACAACAGAAGCTACTATTATTCCCTCAACATTTTTAATATCAATCTTATTAAATTCAGATATATTTCTTAAATAAGAGAAATATTCATCTTCTGTAAGTTTATCATTAGAAGCTACTCTAAAAGTTAAAAGTACCTCTCCATTATTATCTAAGATTCCAGTAACTATATGAGTATTTCCAATGTCTATTGCTAAAAGCATGGTTTCCCTCCTTAAAAATTCAGTTTTATATAATTATAATCTAAAAAATAGAAAAATCAAATAAAATTTATTGATTTGAGGGAAAACAACTGATATTATGTTAATATGTATGGAAAGGAGAGAAAATGAAAGCAGTAGGAGTTATAGTAGAGTATAATCCCTTTCATAATGGACATAAATTACATTTAGATAAAATTAATGAGAGAGATAGTGAAAGTGTAAAAATTGCTGTGATGAGTGGAGATTTTGTTCAACGGGGAGAACCTGCTATTATAAATCGTTGGAAACGAGCTGAAATAGCTCTAAAAAATGGAATAGATATAGTAGTTGAGTTACCCTGCTTTTATTCGTGTCAAAGTGCAGAAATCTTTGCTAGGGGGGCTGTAGGGATATTAGATGAACTTCAATGTAAAGAGATAATCTTTGGTTCTGAAACTTCAAATATAGAAGAATTGAAAAAAATAGCATCTTTAGAAGAAAGTAAAATTTTTAAAGAAAAGATAAAAGAGTTTTTAAAAAGTGGTGAATCATATCCAAATGCTTATTCAAAAGCTTTAAAAGAGGTAAGTGGAAAGGAACAAAACAATTTATCCAATGATATTTTAGGAATAGAGTATATAAAGGGGATAAATTATTGGAATAGTAAGATTGAACCAGTAACAATATTGAGAGAAAAGGTTGGATATCATAGCACAGATGTAGAGGATAATATAGCAAGTGCAACAGCTATAAGAAAATTTTTGAGAGGTGGAGAAAATATTGAGAAGTTTCTTCCAAAAGAGAGTTTCAGTATTTTAATAGAGGAGTTTAATAACGGTAAAATAGTGGAACTTAAAGATTTTTATCCACTGTTAAGATATGAGATAATTAGAAATAGAGATAGTCTTAAAAATATTCAAGATATGGAAAAGGGATATGAGAATAGATTGTATGAGGAAGCTATTAAAAATAGTGATTTTGAGTCTTTTTACAAAGCTATTGAAAGTAGACGTTTTACTCATGGAAGAACTCAAAGGGTGTTACTACATATATTATTAGGAATTACTGTTGAGATTACTGAGATAGTAAAAAAAGAGATTCCATATGTTAGAGTGATGGGATTTAATAAAAAAGGAAGAGAGTATCTAAACTATTTGAAAAAATATGAGAACAAAAAAATAATAACCTCTCTAAAAAATATTCAAGATAATTTTTCTATGGGAGTTAGAGAGCTAATTGAATTTAATGAGAGGGCATCTACAATTTATAAGATGCAGAATTTTTATGAAGAGAGAAAGATACCGATAATAATAAAAAATTAAGAGGAAAGAAAATGGAGAAGAGGATACCTTTAAGTATACAGATTTTTTATGGACTGGGAGTTAGTTACGCAATAGTAGATCAAATTTTTGCACAATGGATACTTTATTTTTATTTGCCACCTGAAAGTTCAGGGTTAAAACCAGTTATGGCACCATTGTTAATATCATTGGCTTTAGTTATTTCAAGACTTGTGGATATGGTAACAGACCCTTTAGTTGGATTTTTATCTGATAGAGTTAATACAAGATGGGGAAGAAGAATACCATTTATAGCAGTAGGAACTATCCCTTTAGCATTGTGTACAATAGCCTTTTTTTATCCACCAATGGGAAATGAAAAGGGAGCTTTTGCCTATTTAGCTTTAGTAGGATCACTATTTTTTACATTTTATACAGTGGTAGGAGCACCTTATAACTCTTTGATTCCAGAGATTGGGCAAACACAAGAGGAGAGATTAAATCTATCAACTTGGCAATCAATATTTAGATTAGTTTATACAGCACTGGCTATGATAATTCCTGGGGTATTGATAAAGATGATTGGAAAAGGAGATACACTTTTAGGAATAAGAGGAATGATAATAACTCTTTGTGTAATTGCAGCTATTGGGGGAATTATAACTGTACTCTTTGTTCCAGAGAAAAAGTACTCTTTAGGAAAAAATTCAAATGCAAGTTTTAAAGAAACAATGGGAATAGTATTTAAAAACAGACAATTTATAATGTATCTTATGGGGTTATTATTTTTCTTTATAGGGTTTAATAATTTGAGAGCAGTAATGAACTATTTTGTTGAAGATATAATGGGATATGGAAAGGGAGCTATTACAATTGCTTCAGCTCTTCTTTTTGGAATGTCAGCCCTATGTTTTTATCCTACAAATCTTCTTTCAAGAAAGTATGGTTATAGAAAGATAATGTTAGGGTGCTTATCTATGTTAATAATATTTACTTTAGCACTATTTTTCTTAGGAAAGATTATACCTACTAAATTTGGTTTTGTTCTATTTGCATTGATAGGAATACCAATTGCAGGGGCTGGATTTATCTTTCCACCTGCTATGCTAAGTGAGATAGGTAGTAAGATGAGTGATAATGCTGGACAACGTATAGAGGGAATCTGCTTCGGTATACAAGGGTTCTTTTTGAAAATGGCATTTCTTATTTCAATTTTAATACTACCAATAATATTAGTTTCTGGAAGTGGAGATATTTTATCTGCAATTACAGGAACACCTAAGGGAGTAGAAAAGAGTGGAATTTACTTTACAGCTATAGTTTCAGCAATCTCTTTTATTATATCTTTTATTTTTTATTATAAGTATGAAGAGTAAGTTTTAAACTATGGAGGGGTTATGGAGATAACTTATATTTTACTTGGAGAAATATTAGGAATTTTGTTGTTGTTTCAATTTTTTTCTAGTTGGATAGTTATCTCAATAACTCTTTTTAGCTTAGGAATTGTATATTTTTTTACTAAGAAAAAATCTATTTTAATTTATATCATACCTATTCTTTTTGTAATAAGATTAGTTTTTGGAGTTCATAGTGGAGATTTTGATTATTTAGAAAATATTAGATTGAAAGTTGAACTTAATAGAGGAATAGGAAAAGTTTTAAAAATAGATAATAAAAATTTAAAAAACTTAACTTTTATCTATCTGTCAGAGTTAGCTGATGGAAAATACAATGTTTTAGGAGAGTTTAAAGAGCTTGAGAAAAAAGAGAACGTAGATATCATTAGTATAAATAGATTAGAGGTAGAAAAATTAGAGGATAGTTTTTTAGAAAAATATTTTAAAAATAGAGTAGAAAGTTTTATAGAAAAGGGAGATAGATATTTTAAAAGAGTTTATAGAGCTATTATTTTAGGAGAGAGTAGAGAGATACCAAAAGAGCTGAGAGAGAAATTTAATTATGTAGGAGTTTCACATCTTTTTGCTCTTTCAGGATTGCATATAGGGATAATAATAGGAGTAATAAGTTTTATAAGTGGTAAATTTTCAATCTCTAGAGATAAGAGGTATTGGATTATTTTAATAGGATTGACACTGTATTTTCTAGGAATAAAACACTCACCCTCTCTTATAAGAGCTTATATAATGGGAGTGATATTTCTTTTTGGGAAGATATTCTATGAAAATATTGATATAGAAAAATCTTTAGCAGTAAGTTTTATTATAAGCTTATTTTTAAATCCTGTTTCTATCTATGAAGTTTCCTTTAAGCTTTCATACTTAGCAGTAGCAGCAATTATTTTTATCTATCCTTTTATAATAAAATTTTATAAAGGAAAGTCAAAATTGATAAAAAATATTGCCTTAATAGGAACAATACAAGTTTTTTTACTTCCTATATTGATAAAAGAGTTTGGAACTATACAACTATTTTCTATTTTTAGTAATCTGATAATTGTGCCATTGGGAAGTTTATATATAACTTTAGCTTTTATAGGATTGTTATTTGAAAATTTTGGATTGGGAGTAGTTATATACCCCATTGTAAATATAATTTTTAAATTTTTAATAAAAATAGTTGAAATTTTTTCAAATATTCCTATGTTGATTATAAAATATAGTGGTAACAAAGATAACACAATATTTTTACTTTTTTATGTTATAATATTTGGAATAATATTTTATAATAAATTTAAAATGGAAGGTAAAAAAGATGAGAAGATTTATAGAAGAACTAAAATATCTCAATAGAGGTATGGGAAATTCTACAAAGATAATTTTAGCAATAATATTTGGATATTTTATATTTAATCTCCTTGGTGGTGTAATTTTTAGACCGATGATGTTGTTAAATATAGCAGTTTTAATTTTTTCCCTACTGGTACATGAAATATCTCATGGATTAGCAGCATATTTTTGTGGAGATACAACAGCTAGGGACTATGGAAGATTAAGCTTTAATCCACTTCATCATTTAGATCCTTTGGGAACAATTTTCCCTATAATTCTAATTTTCTTAGGATCACCATTTGTTTTTGGTTGGGCAAAACCTGTGCCTATAAACTATTGGAGATTGAAAAATGGAAGAACAGGAGAATTTTTAGTAGCAATTGCAGGGGTAGTTTCAAATATTATCTTAGCTTTGATAGGATTGATACTGCTAAAATATCTTACTCCATTTATTCATAGTGGAGTATTTGCATCATTGTGTATATATTTGATTAGATTGAATATTTTACTTGCTGTATTTAATATATTGCCAATTCCCCCACTAGATGGGTCAAGAGTAGTGGCATCAATGGCTGGAAGAGAGTTAAGAAATACTATTTTCTCTTTAGATCAATATGGAATATTTATAATTCTTATTTTAAATATGGTAGGTATTCTTGATAGTGTAATCGGATCATTAGCAGAGTTTTTAGTTAAAATATTAATAGGTTTAGTTTTTTAGGTGGGAAAGATGAAAAGTGTAGAAAAAGAGTGTGTAATAGAGTTTGAAGAAAGAAAATCAAAATTTATAGGTTATGTAAAACCTGTGGGGAGTAAGCAAGAGGCAGAAGATTTTATTGCATCTATTAGAGAGAAACATAAGGATGCAACTCACAATTGTACTGCCTATAAGGTTATAGATAATGGACAGGAGTATTTTAAAACTGATGATGATGGAGAGCCAAGTGGTACTGCAGGAAAGCCTATGGGAGATATTATAACTTATATGGAGGTAACAAATTTAGCAGTTGTTGCCACTAGATATTTTGGTGGAATAAAGCTAGGGGCTGGAGGCTTAGTGAGAAACTATGCTAAAACAGCTAAATTAGCAATACAAGAGGCTGGAATAGCTGAGTATGTAGAAAGAAAAGTATATATGATTGATTTTCCATATGAGAAGATAGGGGATATTGAGATGCTTATTGATAGTATGGGAGGAGAGTATTTAGATAAAGGATTTAATGAGAGGGTAACTTATAAGGTAAGAACAGATTTAACAGCCTTTGAAACTTTAAAAAATACTAAAGGTGTACTGGTAATAGAGTTGTAAAGTAAAAATAGTTTTCTATAATGATAAAATTTATAGAGAGCTATTTTTTATTTGTTTATATAAAAAATATAGGAATAGAATCCTATTATTTGCTATTTTTATAATTTTATAGGAATACATTCCTAATTTATTAGATGAAATATTACCAAACTCTGACTACAATGGAATAAAAAGATTAAATGCGATAGAATGGCTTTTAGAAAAAAATAGTCTTCCATGCTTTAAACATAAAAGACTATTGCTTATAACTTATAAAGAAAAAACTTTTTTAAAGAAATATAAAAATATAGTAATAGCTAAAAGATCAGCACTGCCACCAGGGCTGATTTTTTCTTTTATATAGGCATTTTCCATATCTCTAGCTATTTTAATACCATCCTCTTTATAGATACCACCATTTTCAAAGAAAGCCTCAGCTTCTCTCTTAATTCTATGAAGCATATGTATATCATGTCTGTGTACTATTGTACTATCCATAACTTTTCCCATTAAGAAAATTAGAGTTTGTACAAAAGCGAGATTAAAATCTGTACATTTATTTAAAGAATCTTCTAAAATTTTTAGAGATCCATTAAATACAACATCTAATCCAGCTTTTACCTCTCCTCTAACCCCAGTAAAGCCATAGTTGATGTAGAGTCTTTCACCATGAGTTAACTCTTTTTTATCCTTTATATTTTCAAAATCTTTTAGTATATCCTTACACATATCTTTTATCAATGGTTGGATATCATCAAAATTTTTTCCCTCATATAAAGTTCTTGTAGCAGTAACAACCACTATTCCCAATAGGAATATCATACCTTTGTGAGTATTTACATTTTCAGTAGCTTTAAACATATTTATTTCCATCTCTATTCCAATTTTTCTACTAAGTAGAAAAGCCTTTTCCAATGGAAGATATGAATAAGCAACCTCTGCCATTCTTTCAAAACCTTCTTTAATAGCAAAAGAGCTTTTTAAAAATGTAAAAAAGTCCATATCCTCATGTGATCCTTGAGTGAGAGGCGAAACTAAACCAAAAGATGGAGCAGTTGCAACCTCATAGATCATAGAATTTAAAGCTAAATCTCCAATTTTTTTTACTATTTCATTTTTTTTAATCAAATAATCATTGTAAGCTATATATTTTTCAAGGATTACATTTTTTATCTCTTGATGAGAGTGTTTCATACTACGTCCACAAACAAAAGCTAAATCATCACAGATCATACATTTTCTCTTAGGATAACCAAACATACTTCTTGAAAGAGATGTTCCATCATTTGAATAAACATCAATATCTAAACATCTTCCAAGTATATGCTTTTCTTCAAAGGTAACAGTGATCTCTTTTATAGTTTCAGCCTTTTCTTTTATAACAAAAAGATATATTTTTCCTTCAAGGTTTTCTAATACTTTTTCATAGAGAATCTTCTCTCTAAAATAATCTTTCATCTCATTTGCTGCAATATCAGCTATTTTAGTAGCTAAAGGCTCAAGTTTATCCTCTCCAGGATAGTTGGTTCTTACAGCAATAAGTGGATAATTAAATTTGTTTAATAAATTTTTTTGCAGTTCAACACGTTCTTCTCTAAGTTCTAAAAATTTATTTAAATCAAACATTTTATTAGTGAGGTAAGTTGCTATTTTTTAACTTTTCCTCAATCTCCTTTCCTTCAGCACTAATAAGGAAATTAAAAGTTGTTTCAGGAACTAAAGATCTTAACTCTTCAATCTCTCCATTTTTAATTTTTTCCCTTACAATAGAAGCACTTATAGCGATTTCTCCTATCTCTTTTCTAGGGACTAAAACAACTTCCATTCCATATTGTGGTAAAATTTCCATTAAAGTCTCATTGTATTTTTTAGTAACTTTACAATAAGGTTCTTCCCCAATATATCTTTTATTAATGTTAAGTTTTTTACCAAATTGTTTTCCAGCTATTGTAGCATCAAGTTTTGTATACTCTATTAATGAGTCATCCTCTTTACGAAGAAAGTAGTTAGGGAATGTAGCTGAAGATATCATATATTCACTACCTGCTAAAACTTTTACATTATTTAGATGAGCAGTTCCCTCTTTTACTAAATTATATCTAACCTTGAAAGGAAATACAGATTTATCTTCTTCAACAACAAAGATTAAAACTTCTTCGTTCTCTTTAGCAGCTTTTTCTATAAGGTATTGATGCCCATAAGTGAATGGGTTACAGTTCATAACTATCATAGCCTTTTGCTTATCCATATCAATAGATTTTTTTATCTTATCTATTGTTTTATCTATGCTATTTGTTCCCATTTCCATAAGAATAACTTTGTCAGTTTGAGCAACCTCTTTATAACCTATTCCCTTAAATATCTCTTGATTTTTAGTTTTAGTAAATACCATACTATGAAAATATCCTTGATCAAACATCTTATTTGTGACATTTGTTAAGATAGAACCAGAGATTCCCTCACCTTGATGAGCTGGATCAATAGCAAAACATTTTATAATATTTTTACCTTTTGAAGCAGTGGCAATAATCTCATCATTCTCTCTAATAACAACTGTGTAATCAATATTAGGATCATATTTTAGTTCAAACTTAGCTAAAAATTCAGTTACTTCCTTAACCTCAAAAGGGTTAGAAAGATTAACTTTTTCAATATTCATTTTATTCTCCTTCTACAGTTAATTTTTCTTTTGTATTTAAAAGTCTTCCAAAGATATCACTTAAAAATGAAGAGAAAACATTTTTAGATTGAGTAGCTATCTCATCTCTATTTACAACAAAAAGTGAATAAACCTTTTTATCATTTTCCCATGCACCTTTTTGAGTAGCTGTTTTTAAAACTAATTCAGAGGCATATTCATTTAAGTCACTTAGTACAGGAGTAGTAAGTCCTCTTGAGTAACTATCCATTTCTAAAAGGAAAGAGTTAAAGTATATTTCAACTTCTTTTTTTATCTTTGATTTTAAAAGATCTTTCGCATCTTTATTTGCTTTAGATTGAGCTATAATAGCACCACTAGTATTTATTTTATATGATCCAAGTGCATATATTTCTTGTTCAGGATTTACTCTAGTTAAGATTTGTTCTTGCAATTCTAAAGGAATTTCAGGTGATTTTTTAGGTAAAGCACTTGAAATATTTGACATAGTTTCATCAAGACTTGAGCAACTAGATAAAAGTAATGTAATAAAAGCTAGTATAAAAAGATATGTTTTTTTCATAAAAACCTCCCAAAGAAAAATAAATTTTCTTAAAATATTTTTTGTAATTTTTAATTCTTAAGTTTCTCTTAACCTCTTATTTTTAAGTCATTAGAACCGATTGTTTCAATTTCTATTCTATAATATATAGAAGTGAAAAGCAAATATTTATTGAAATAATTCAAAAAATCTTATAAAATTAGTTATTAAGGAAAAGTAAACAAGGAGGCAAAAATGGGTTTTTTTTCTTTGAATAAAAAAAATTTCTCTTTAAATAAGAGTAGAAAGAAATATGTAACATTAACAATAGAAAGCAATGAAGATGAAGTAAAACAAAATACTGAGCAACAAATAGATCATAAACCTACAGGATTATGGGTGAAATGTCCAAAGTGTCAAGAGATATTGTATAAAGTAGATATAGAAAATAATTTGAAAAAATGTAGTCATTGTGATTACTATTTTGAGATGACAGCAAGAGAGAGAATAGCACTTCTAATAGATGAGGGAACATTTGTAGAGGAAGATGCAGAGTTAGAATCAGTGAACCCTCTTAATTTTCCAGGATATACTGAAAAAAATAAAAAATCTAGAAATGAATGTGATATGAGAGAGGGAGTAATCTCTGGAACTGGAAATTTAAAAGGTATAAGAGTAAGTATAGCTGCTATGGATTTTAAATTTATGGGTGGAAGTATGGGGTCTGTAGTAGGAGAAAAGATAACTAGAGCTTTAGAGAGAGGGCTAGAAGAGAGAATACCAGTTATTGTGGTAGCAACTTCTGGAGGGGCTAGAATGCATGAGGGAATTTTATCACTTATGCAAATGGCTAAAACTTCAGCAGCAGCAGAAAAATTAAGACAAGCAGGAGTTCCATTTATAGCAGTACCTGTTAATCCAACAACTGGAGGAGTAACAGCATCTTTTGCAATGCTTGGAGATATTATAGTAAGTGAACCTAAGGCAACAATAGGATTTGCAGGAAAAAGAGTAATTGAACAAACAATAAAGCAAAAACTTCCTGAAGAGTTTCAAACAAGTGAGTTTCTGCAAAAAAGTGGAATGGTAGATGTAATTACTAAAAGAGAAGATATGAAAGATACACTGTATACTATTCTAAGTAATCTTGTATAGGAGGGTAGAGATGAACTTTGAATTTGAAAAGGAAATAGTAGAGTTAGATAATAAAATAGTAGAGATGAAAAAATTTTCAGAGGAAAAAGGAATAGATCTTTCTGGAGAGATCTCTAAATTTGTAGCAGAGAGAGATAAAAAATTAAAAGAGATATACAAAAATTTAAGCTCTTGGGATAAAGTTTTTGTTTCAAGACATCCAGAAAGACCATATACTTTAGACTATATTGAAAATATAGCAACTGATTTTATAGAGTTACATGGTGATAGACTGTTTAAAGATGATCCAGCAATAGTTGGAGGATTTTGTAAAATAGATGGGAAAAAAGTTTTAATTGTAGGACATCAAAAGGGAAGAACAACTGAGGAGAAAATATATAGAAACTTTGGAATGGCTAATCCTGAAGGATATAGAAAAGCTCTTAGACTTTTTAAAATGGCTGAAAGATTTTCTATTCCAATAGTAACTTTTATAGATACACCAGGAGCTTATCCAGGATTAGAAGCTGAAGAGCATGGACAAGGAGAAGCAATAGCTAGAAACCTAATGGAAATGAGTGGTTTAAAAGTACCTATTATCTCTTTTGTTATTGGAGAAGGAGGAAGTGGAGGAGCTTTAGGACTAGGAGTTTCAGATAAAATATATATGTTAGAAAACTCTGTGTATTCTGTTATCTCTCCAGAAGGTTGTGCAGCAATCCTTTATAAAGATGCTTCAAGAGCTGAAGAAGCAGCAGAAAATTTGAAGATAACAGCTCAAAGTTTGTATAAATTAGGTGTAATTGATGGAATTGTGGAAGAACCAGCAGGAGGAGCTCATAGAGATCATAAATGTATAGCTCTTAACCTAAAAAATATCATTTTATCATCATTTTCAGAATTAGAAAAAATTTCAGTAGAAGAACTTGTTGAAAATAGATATAATAAATTTAGAAAAATGGGTTCTTTTATAGGGACTGATATTTAAAGGAGATCGATAAGGAATGAAAAAAATAGCAATATTAACAAGTGGAGGAGACTCTCCAGGGATGAACGCTGCCATCAGAGCTGCGGCTAAAGTAGCAATGTATAAAGGTATGAAAGTTTATGGTATCCAAAGAGGATATTTAGGAATGCTAAATGATGAAATTTTTCCTATGGATGATCGTTTTGTATCTGGAATTATAGATAGAGGAGGAACTCGTCTTTTAACAGCTAGATGTTTAGAATTTAAAGATCCTAAATTTAGAGCAATAGCAGCACAAAACTTAAAGAAAAGAGATATAGAAGGAATAGTTGTAATAGGAGGAGACGGATCTTATCACGGAGCTGATCTTCTTGCAAAAGAACATGGATTTAAAGTAGTAGGTATTCCAGGAACAATAGACAACGATATCAAAGGAACAGATTTTACACTAGGATTTGATACTTGTCTTAATACAATTCTTGATGCTATATCAAAAATAAGAGATACAGCTACATCTCACGAAAGAACAATTCTTGTTGAAGTAATGGGAAGACATGCTGGAGACCTTGCATTACAAGCTTGTCTTGCAGGTGGAGGAGATGGAGTACTTATTCCTGAAATGGATAACCCAATAGAACTTCTAGCTCTTCAAATAAAAGAGAGAAGAAAACATGGAAAACTTCATGATATTGTACTTGTTGCTGAAGGAGTAGGAAAAGTACAAGATATAGAAAAAGCTTTAAAAGAGAGAATAACTACAGAGGTAAGAAGCGTAGTTCTTGGACACGTACAAAGAGGAGGTACACCTTCTGGATTTGATAGAATGCTAGCTACTAGAATGGGAGCGAAGGCAATAGAAATCCTTGAAAATGATGAAGGTGGAGTAATGGTAGGATTAGAAAATAACAGACTAATTACTCATCCAATATCTTATGCTTGGGATGGAGAGAGAAACTATTCTATAAAAGATGATTATGAACTTGCCCTTATTCTTTCAAAATAATAGATAGTTGCAAAAATAGTTAAATTATTATATACTAAACTAACGGAGATACTATTCCTAATAAGGAGGAAGCTATGGATAATGTATTGGAACTAGTTAGAAAAACTAGAAGAAAAAATAAGATAAAAAGAGAGATTGAAGATAACGACAGAAAAATTAGAGATAACAGAAAAAGAGTGGAACTTCTTTTAAATCTTAGAGAGTATTTAAAACCAGAAATGTCTTATGAAGAGATAATGGATATAATTGATAATATGCAATCTGACTATGAAGATAGAGTAGATGATTACATCATTAAAAATGCAGAATTAGGCAAAGAGAGAAGAGATATAAATAAATCAATAAAAGAGATAAAAAAATCTTTTAAAGAGGAAGTAGAAAAATAATTTGTTATATTGAGAATAAAAAGCTCCGTATTTAACGGAGCTTTTTTTGTAAGAGGAGATAAAATGGCAACTAAAAGTTTAGAAAGATTGATAGATGAGTTTAACAAATTGCCTGGAATAGGTAGAAAAAGTGCAACTAGATTAGCTTTTCATATTTTAGATATAAGTGAAGAACAAGTTGAAAAGTTTGTGGAAGCTATGAGAGATGTAAAGAAAAGTATAAAGAGATGTCCAGTATGTGGGGATTTTTGTGAAACTGATATGTGCAGTATCTGTTCTGATGAGATGAGAGATAAGAGTATAATCTGTGTTGTAGAGGATAGTAGAGATATTATATCCTTTGAAAAAACAGATAGTTACAATGGAACATACCATGTTTTAAATGGAAAAATAGCTCCACTTAATGGAATTACTCCAGATAGATTGAATATTAAATCTCTTTTAGAAAGAGTGGCAAGAGATGATATTAAAGAGGTTATATTAGCTTTAAACCCAGATTTAGAAGGAGAAACAACAGCTCTTTATCTAACTAAGTTATTAAAGCCTTTCAATATAAAGATAACAAAGATAGCAAGTGGAATTCCAATTGGTGGAAATATAGAGTTTGCAGATACAGCAACAATATCAAAAGCACTATCTGGAAGACGTGAAGTATAGATTAGGAGGAACAATGAATAGTACACCTAGAAGTAATAGAGTTCATATAGGAATTTTTGGAAAGACAAATGCAGGAAAATCAAGTTTAATAAATAGTGTTACTGGACAAAATATAGCTTTAGTTTCAGATGTAAAAGGAACAACAACAGATCCAGTATACAAGGCTATGGAGTTACTTCCAATAGGACCAGTAGTGTTTATAGATACAGCAGGGATTGACGATGAAAGTAGTTTAGGAGCATTAAGAATAGAAAAAACAGAAGAGATATTGGATAAATTAGATTTAGCAATTTTAGTAATCTCTAGTGAAAATATTTTAAATGGAGATATCTCTTTAGAAAAAAAATGGGTAGAGAAAATTCAAAATAGAAAGAAACCTATTGTTTTTGTTGTTAATAAAACTGATTTAATAGAAAATAAAGAAGAGTTTGAAAGAAAAATAACTTCAATAGAAAAAGAGCTAAATTTAAAAAGTATACAAGTAAGTGCAGAGAAAAAAGAGAATATAGATAATTTAAAAAAGGAAATTATTGAGAAAACTCCAAAATCTTTTATGGAAGATATATTGATAGGAGATAAGATTAAAAGAGGGGATAAGATTCTTTTAGTAGCTCCACAAGATATACAAGCTCCAAAAGGTAGATTGATACTGCCACAAGTACAAGTGTTAAGAGATATACTTGACTTTGGTGGAATACCTACAATGGTAACTTTAGAGAATTTGCAAGAGGCATTGAAGATATTTAAACCAGATTTAGTAATTACAGATTCACAAGTTTTTAAACAGGTAGATCAAGTGTTAAATTCAGAAATTCCTTTAACCTCTTTTTCAATTATTATGGCAAGAGCTAAGGGAGATCTGATTAAACTTTACGAAGGAGCAAAGAAAATTGATGAGTTAAAAGATGGAGATAAGGTTTTAATAGCTGAAGCTTGTACTCACCATCAATTAAAAGGGGATATTGCTAGAGAAAAGATACCTCTTTTATTGAAAAAGAGAGTTCCAGGATTGATAATTGAAAATTGTTCTGGAAAAGACTACCCTAAAAATTTAGAGGAGTACTCTTTAGTAATTCATTGTGGTTCTTGTATGCTAAATAGAAGTGAGACTATGAGTAGAATAGAGAAAGCTAACTCTTCAAAGGTAGAGATAACAAATTTTGGAATGGCAATAGCAAAATTAAATGGAATTTTAGATAGGGTAATGGAGATTTTTAAAGATTAAAAAGTTTTTGAAATTTATAAAAAAATATGTTAAAATAATATTGACCATATAGTCAGTGATGAAAATAATAATTTTTTTATAAATTGGAGGTAAAATCATGAAAAAGATAGTAGCAGTGGGATTATTAATATTGTCAGTTGTTGCTAATGCAAGTTGGTGGGGAGATCTTGATGGTGGAGTAAGAGCTGCTATTGTAGGAGGGTCAGCTTTACTTTTAAACAGTAGTTACCAAGATAGCGAACTTAAACATCAAAGAGATTTAGATAAATTGGATACACAAATTAGAAGAGATTATGAGAGACAAGCAGTAGCTCAAAATGCTCACTATAAATATGGAAATTCTGGAGTTCCTGCAAGACTTCAAACAGCAACTGCAAATAATTATAGTGGAAGAAATAGTAATTATAATAATGGAAATTATTCAAATCAAAGAAGTGGAAAAGTTGTTTATTCTGATGGAAGAACTCAAATTATAGAGTTATCTGATGGAACAAGAATAACTTTAAATCAATAAAACTATTGACAAGTAGAAAAAAAAGTAGTATCTTTGTATCAAGAATAAAGAAAAAAATGGAGGTGAACACAAATGACAATTAGATTTACTTGGTGGTGGCAAAACAGATTACACAAACTTAATAATAGACAGGTGAATCAGGTTTTGTCATAGATGTTCATTTATAAATAGATAATTTATTTAAGTTCGTTAAATAATATTGTTAAAAAACCTGTTCGAAAGAGCAGGTTTTATTTTTATAAATTATTAATTAAGCCCTGTCTTATATTTTAGGATAGGGCTTTTTATTTTTAGGAGGGAAAAATGAAAAAGATTTTATTATTTATGTTAATGGTTCTTTGTATAGCTTGTGGAAAAGAAAAAGAGGATAGAATAAAAATAGGTGTAACTCAAATTGTAGAACATCAATCATTAGATGATGTACGTCAAGGGGTGATAGATAGTTTAAAAGCTAATGGTTATGGAGAGGATAAAATTGAGATAAACTATAAAAATGCACAGGGGGATTTTGGAACAGCACAGATAATAGCTCAAGAGTTTAAAAATACAAGTGATATAGTAGTGGCAATTTCAACACCAAGTGCTCAAGCAGTTGTTAATAATATAAAAGATAAACCAATCTTTTTTGGTGCTATAACAAATCCTGAAAGTGCAGGAGTATTATTAGAAAATGTAACAGGGGTAAGTGATAGATCTCCAGTAGATAAACAAGTAAAGTTAATAAAAGAGGTTTTACCAGAGACTAAAAAGATAGGTATAGTTTATAATACAAGTGAACAAAACTCTTTTTATTTAACAGATGAATTTAAAAAAGAGGCTGAGAAAAATGGGTATGAGGTAGTAATTAAAGGGATAACAAATGTAAATGAGATAGCTTCAGCTTTAGATACAATCTTACCTGAAATAGATGTTTTATACACAACAATAGATAATACGATAGCTTCTACTTATCCATTGATAATAGACAAATCTAAAAAAGCTAATAAACCTGTAATAGGAGCTACAAAGAGTTATGTAGATCAAGGAGCATTGGCATCAGAGGGGATCTCAGATTATAAAGTAGGGTATCAAACTGGGGAGATGATAGTGAGATATTTAAAAGGAGAGGATATAAAGAATATGAAATTTGAGGTTGTAAGGGAGTCTGAAAGATATGTAAATAAAGAAGTTGCAAAAAATTTTAAAATTATCGTAGAGTAATACGAACAAATTTTAAAATTAGAGTTTGGAAAAATATAGGGAAAATAGTGAGATTGTAACTATAATGTGGAACAAATAAATAATTTAATTGTTATCTAGTAGATTAATAAAAATGGTGGTATCATTCCTATTAAATAAAGAAGGTTATAAGGAAGTGATTCAATATGAAAAAAATGTTACTACTATTATTAGGGATATCAATGATAGCTTTTGGGAAAGAGAAATCAGATATAAAAATTGGAGTTACTCAAATTATGGAGCATCAATCTTTAGATTCAGCTAGAAAAGGCTTTATAAAGGCATTGGAAAAAGAGGGATATGGTGAGAAAAATATAGAGTATCAAAATGCACAAGGAGATTTTGGAACAGCACAGATAATAGCAAACTCTTTTAAAAATGATAATAAAGATCTTATACTAGCAATATCAACACCAAGTGCTCAAGCAGCATACAATGCAACTAAAGAGATACCAATTATTATAACAGCTGTAACAGATGCAAAGAGTTCAGGGCTTGTAGGAGAGAATATCACAGGAACAAGTGATGCAGCTCCAATATATAAACAATTGGAAGTGGCTAAAAAACTTCTTCCACAAATAAAAAAAGTTGGAGTTATCTATAATACAAGTGAACAAAACTCTCAAATACAAGTGGAACAAGTGAAAGAGGAAGGTAAAAAATTAGGATTAGAAGTTGTAGAAGCAGGAATTACAAATGTTACAGATATGGCAATAGGGCTTGATACACTTCTACCAAAGGTTGATATATTATACACTCCAACAGATAATTTAGTTGTATCAGCAACACCGTTAGTTCTTGAGAAAGCTAACAAAGCAGGAAAACCAGTTATAGGATCAGTTGAAGATCAAGTTGCTCAAGGGGCATTAGTAACACAAGGAATAGATTATGAAAAACTTGGATATCAAACAGGAGAGATTGCTATAAGAGTTTTAAATGGAGAGAAACCAAATTCAATAGCAATTGAAACTTTAAAAGAAACAACATTGATTATAAATAAAAAAGCAGCAGAAAAATATAATATTAATATGTCAAATGAAATCTTAAAGGATGCAAAGGTATATTAATAGAGAAGAAATGAGGAGAGGGATATGTTATTAGGAACATTAGAACAGAGTTTTATATTTGCAATAATGGTATTAGGAGTATATTTATCATATAAGATATTAGATTTTCCAGATATGACTGTAGATGGTAGCTTTCCATTGGGAGGAGCAGTAGCTTCAGCAATATTGATAAAAGGGGGAAACCCAATATTAGCTTTAGTAGTAGCAACTATATGTGGGGCTCTAGCAGGACTAATTACAGGAATGATTCACGTTAAATTAAAAGTTACAAATCTATTAGCAGGAATCATTGTAATGACTGGATTATATAGTGTAAATTTAAGAATTATGGGAAAATCAAATATACCACTATTTTCAGTAAAACATCTGTTCAATGGAAACATGATCCCAATAGTTACTTTAGTTATTCTTCTTATCCTAGCTAAAATAACAATTGACTATCTTTTAAAAACAAAGTTTGGTTTTGCATTAAAAGCTTTAGGAGATAATGAGACTTTAGTAATATCTCTAGGAATAGATGAAAAAAAATTGAAAATATATGGATTGATGATAGCAAATAGCTTTGTAGCACTATCAGGAGCTATATTAGCACAATATCAAGGGTTTGCCGATGTTGGAATGGGAACAGGAACTATTATTACTGGGTTAGCTTCAATAATAATAGGAGAGGCAATATTTAAGAAAAGATCATTTATCAGTATGTCAATAACAGTTATTTTAGGAACTATTATTTATAGAACAATAATTGCAATGTCTTTAAAATTAGGTATGAATGCAAGTGATTTGAAACTTATTACATCAATTTTAGTTGTTGGAATTATATTCTTAAAACAGAAGAAAAGTTTATTAGGAAGAGGAGGAAAAAAATATGCTTAGAATAGATAATATAACAAAGAGCTTTGAAAATGAATTAGGAGAGGTAAAAAACGTTTTTAATGGATTAAACTTAAATATAGAACAGGGAGATTTTATCTCTATAATTGGAAGTAATGGAGCTGGAAAATCAACTCTTCTTGATACAATAACAGGTAATATAACCCCAGATAGTGGAAAAATAAATATTGATGGGAAGGATATTACAGATATGCCAAAACATAAGAGAGGGAGCTTTATATCTAAAGTATATCAAAATCCTTCAGTGGGAACAGCTCCTTCAATGACAGTATTTGAAAATCTTTCTATGGCAGATAATAAGGGTAAAACTTTTGGTTTCTCTCTAGGATTAAATAAAAAAAGAAAAGAGTATTACAGATCTCTTTTAAAAGAACTAGGTTTAGGAATAGAAAATCAAATGGATACTGAGGTAAAATCTCTTTCTGGAGGGCAAAGACAATGTTTAGCTTTAATAATGGCTACTTTAAATAAACCAAAAGTACTACTATTAGATGAACATACAGCAGCTTTAGATCCTAAAACATCTAAGATAATTATGAATAAGACTAGAGAGATTGTAGAAAAAAATAGAATTTCAACTCTTATGATAACTCATAACCTTCAAGATGCTATAAATTATGGAAATAGATTGATAATGTTACATAATGGAGAGATCTTATTAGATGTAAAGGGAGAGGAGAAAAGAGAGCTTACACCAGAAAAACTTTTAAAAGTATTTAATAGAGAGGAGATAAAAATAAAAGATAGTGAGTTATTCTCTGCATAATAAAATAATAGTTTAGTTCTTTACTCCTTTGTGTTATAATATAAAAACATACTGTTTTGCAAAGGGGAGCAAAGGGACATGAAAAAGATTAGAGTGACAGTACCAGAAGATATTTGGCGTCTTATGAAAAATGATGTTGAAGAATTTGGAATAAATAATAATAAACTTTGCAACTATATCCTTGAAAGATTTAAATATAATAAAAAAATGGATGCAGAAAAATTGTTGGAAACTCAAGGGAGACCAGTAAAAAAGATTATACAATTTGATTTGAATGTTTCTAATAGAGAGATATATTATGATGTTTTAAAGGCTAATGAGGTAGATGTAGAAGCAGAGTATTTTAGAGAGTTATTTGAGCTGTATACTTCAAAATTTAAATATCAGAGAGAACTTTTTATTTTTGAAGATAGAGTGAAGATGATTTTAGAGGGAATAAAAGAGAAAAAGAAGATAAAAATAAAATATCTGAGCAGAGTTTTTAATGTTGAACCTTATTTTATAAAAAGAGAGGAGAGAGGGGATGAAAACTTTCTTTTCTGTTATGATGAGGAGAAGAAAAACTATGCTAACTTTAAATTGAAAGAGCTTGAGATAATTTCTATCCTTGATGAAAAGATAAAAGGTAAGGATAAGAAATTTATTGAAAATATGCGTAAGAATTTTGACCCATTTTTTGGTAATGGAAATATAGTTAAAGTTAGACTTACAGAAGAGGGAGAGAGTCTTTTGAAAAGTTTTACTAACTATCGTCCAAAGTTGTTAAAAAAAGAGGGACATATCTATTTCTTTGAAGTAGCTAATGAAAATGCCAAAATCTATTTTAGACAATTTTCTAAAGAGGCAGAGATATTAGAGCCTAAAAAACTTCGTGAAGAGATAAGAGCTGAGTATCTTGAGATATTAGAGTTATATAAAGATTAATATTGCAGAGACTAAGAGTAGAAAAATCTATTTTTAGTCTTTTTTGATTATATTAATATTATTGAATAAATGAGCATTTATAAAAATTTATTATAGATATATTTTAAACTTCAAACCTTTTCTATTGACAAATTTATATTTATTGAATATAATGATTGTATAAAAGATAAGGAGGTGCCAAAATGTTACCATTAGCTTTTGCAGAACTAAATAAAGAAGTTACTATAAAAGATATAAGAGGAACAGGTTGTTGTAAGGGGCAATTGTTGGAAAAGGGCTTTTGTATAGGTAAAAAGCTTTGTGTATTAAAAGATGGAAATGGTGGAGTTGTTGTTAAGATGAACAACTGTAAGTATGCTTTGAATTTTGGTTTGGCATCTAAGATAATAGTTGATATATAAAAATTAATATATTTGTACTAAGCAGCCTTTTGGCTGCTATTATTTGGAAATTATATTTTGAAAAGCAAAAGATATGTCTTTTTAATTGTATGGAGGTATAACATATGAAACTATGTGATTTAAAGAATGGAGAGAGAGCAAAAATAGTTAAAATTGGGAGAATAGGGGAACTGAAAAAAAGATTGGTAGATATGGGAGTAACTGCTGGAGAGATTATTAAATTAGAGAGAAATGCACCTTTAGGAGATCCACAAGAGTATATAGTAAAAGCTACAGGAATAGCAATAAGAAAAGAAGATGCTAAAAATATTGAAGTTGAGAAAATAGAAGGGTAGGGAGAAAGAGAAATGATAAAAATAGCATTTGCAGGGAACCCAAATGTTGGAAAATCTGCTTTAATTAATGCAATTGCAGGATCAAAATTAAAAGTTGGAAACTGGCCTGGGGTAACAGTTGAAAAGAAAGAGGCAGTTTTTATTCACAAAGGTGAAGAGATAAAATTAGTGGATCTGCCAGGGGTATACAGTCTTAGTCCATATACTTTAGAGGAAAAGATAACTAGAGATTTTATCTTAGAAGAAAATCCAGATGTTGTAGTAAATGTTATAGACTCTACAAACCTTGAGAGAAATCTATATCTTACATTCCTATTAAAAGAGTTAGAAAAGCCAATGATAATGGCACTAAACTTTTATGATGAATTTGCAAAATTAAAATATAAATTAAATATGAAAGAGTTTCAAGATATGATTGAGATTCCAGCAATCCCAGTATCAGCATTAAAGGGAACTGGAATAGAAGAACTTTTAGACTCAATTATAACTATGTCTAAAAACAAAGAGAAGGGTAAAAAATATTCACTACCTTTTGATAAAAATATTTTATCTATAATACATGAGGTAGAATACAAGATTTTAACTAATGAAAAACTTTTACCAGCAACTAAAGAGTACTCTAAAGAGTTTTTAGCAATTAAATTTTTAGAGAGAGATAGTCACATAATTGAAAAGATAAAAAACAAGTATGGAGTAGATGTTACAAATCTATTTAATGAAGAGATTGAAAAATTAGAAAATAAATATGATAATGATAGTGAAACAATACTTGCAGAGGGAAGATATGGAACAGTAAATGGAATTCTTGCTAGAACTTTCACTACTTCAATAAAATCAAGATTAGATTTTACAGATAAAGTAGATAAGATTCTTTTAAATAGAGTTCTAGGATTACCACTATTCTTCTTAATAATGGCAGGGGTAATGGCATTTGTATTTAATGGAAGTGCTCCATTTATAGATTGGGTAGATGGGTTCTTTGCTGATTTTGTAGGTAAATATGTAGGTATGCTTGTAGAGGGAACTCCAGATTGGTTAAGTTCATTGATAATAGATGGAATAGTAGGAGGAGTAGGAGGAGTTCTTACTTTCGTCCCTGTTATGGTATTCCTATATTTCTTCTTAGCTATTTTAGAAGAAAGTGGATATATGTCTAGGGTAGCATTTTTAATGGATAAGATAATGAGAAAATTGGGACTTAATGGTAAATCGTTTGTTCCAATGGTAGTTGGATTTGGATGTACAGTTCCAGCTATCTATGCAACAAGAACATTAGAAGATGAAAGCTCAAGAAAATTAACAGCAGCTATGTCTCCATTTATGTCATGTGGAGCTAGATTACCAGTGTATGGATTATTTACAGCAGCATTCTTTGGAGCTAAAGCTGGATTAGTAGTTGTTTCAATATATATATTTGGAATAGTTGTAGCTATATTAGTAGGACTTGGATTAAAAAATATAAAAGGATTTAAATCTGAAAATAAAGCTTTATTAATAGAGTTACCGCCATATAGAATCCCAAGTTTAAAAGTAATTTTAAACTCAACTTGGTTAAGAGTATTTGATTATATTAAGAGAGCAGGAACTGTAATTTTAGGAATAATGATGATATTATGGGCTCTTACATATTTCCCTAATAATGGAGATTCAAACTCATCATATATAGCTAAATTTGGGCATACATTTGCACCTATTATGAAACCAACAGGATTTGGAGATAGATGGGAAACTGTAGCAGCAATTCCACCAAGTATAGCAGCTAAAGAGGTAGTTGTAGGATTCTTAGCTCAAGCTCTTCCATTAGCTGAAGAGGCTGAGGCAGAAGAGGAAGTAGCAGAAACTACTTTTGGTGAAGATTTAATGGAACAAGTAAAAGGATTTGGAGGAGCTGTAAAAGATTCAGTAGTAGGAATGTTAAGTCTTGATGTAGAGGGATTATTTACTACTCCAGATGCAGAGGAGATTGAAGAAGAGGGAAGAGGAATAGTACAGGCTACAGCTAATCTATGGCCAAATGATGATTTAGCACCATTGAGAGCATATTCATTTATGGTATTTATACTATTAGTAGTGCCATGTGTTGCAACATTAGGAGCTATAAAACATGAATTTGGATGGAGATATTTAGGATTTGTAGTAAGTATAATGCTAGTAGTACCATATGTAGCATCTACTTTAGTATTCCAAATTGGAAAATTGTTCTTTTAAGTAAGGATTGTTTTGTTTTCTATTTGAAGGAGATGATAGTATGAAAACAATTATTTTAATAGCGATAGTAGCAGTTATAGCATTCTTTGCTTTAAGAAGTGTGTATAGAATGTTGACAGCTAAAGAGGGTGGATGTAGTTGTAGCTGTGGAAGTTGTAAAGCTTCTGGCAAATGTCCAACTCACAAATCTTAAAAATAAAACAATTATTTTAGATAGAGTGACTGTTAATAGCAGTCACTTTTTCTATTCCAAAATTATAATTTACCATTTTAATAATTAAAGTAAAAATATATTATTCCTAATATCAGCTAAATGTAATTTGGATAAGAATATTAGAGAGAGTTACGAAATCTGACGCTAAAAATTCCGACGTGTTTGAGACGAAGTCGAGTTTCGGAATTTTAGTCAGATGAGTTTTACTCTCTCTTTATTCTTTGACATGGAATTTAGCTGATATTTAAAAGAAATAGAGATAACTTAACTTGACTAATAATCGCTAATGCAAAGGTACTTTGTCAAAAACTAGCGATATGCTAGATAATTGAGCTTAGTTAGATAAATTATAGTTTAGTAGAGAAAAAAATTAAATATAAAAATTTATCTTGAAAAAATATTTAGGAATGTTATAATAATTTTTTAGAACATATATATTTATAAAGGAGAAAAGACAATGGAAATCAATATAGTACTTATAATTGTAATAGCTATTATTGTAGGAGGGAGAATACTGTATAAATTTCAGCAGCATGAGAATAATTTTGATATAGATGATAAAATGTGTTTTTATTATAGATTTGCTGGAGATATAGAGTGGTTAAAAGTTCAATTAGAAAAATATAGATTTGAATCATTAAAATATCTATTTTCGTGTAAAACTAAGGAGGAGTCAGATTTCTATATTGCAATAGGTGAGATTGAAAATGAAATTACAGTAAGTTTTTATGCAACAGAATTTAATTATTCTAAAAAGAATGGAGTATCTTTGTTAATAGAGAACTTAAAATTAAATGAGGATCAATATGAAGAGCTGATTGAAAGCATGAAAGACACATATATGGAAGATAGAAAAAAAGATCATAATTTGATGGAAAAAAGTGCCTAAAATAAAAAGAAATTTTTATTGACATTTATAACCATATAACGTATATTAATGTTTGATATAAATTAAAAACAAAGGGAGTTGATAGAAGAGAAATGAAAAAGAAACAGGTAACACTTTTTTATGCACTGCTACCAGTAGTTTTCTTGGTAGTAACACTTTATTATTCTGTTCAAGTTGCAAAACTTGATGTGCATATTCCAATTTTTATCTCAGCTATTTTTGCAGCATTTGTAGCAAAAGTTTCTGGTTGTGCAACTTGGAATGAATTGGAAGACGGTGTCGTAGATACGATAAAGATGTCTATGAGAGCTATATTAATTCTAATGATAATTGGAATGGTTATTGGAAGTTGGATTTTATCAGGAGTAGTTCCAACAATGATATATTATGGACTAAAGATAATACACCCAACTGTATTTTTACCAGTTACTGTGGTTATATGTTCAATAGTATCTATAGCTACAGGAAGTTCGTGGAGTACTGCATCCACGGTAGGAATTGCATTGGTAGGAATAGGAGAGGGATTAGGACTTCCTAGACCAATAATAGCAGGGGCTATTATATCAGGAGCATATTTTGGAGATAAACTGTCCCCAATGTCTGATACAACAACATTAGCACCAGCTATGGCAGGCTCGAATCTGTTTGAACATATAAAACATATGCTATATACTACAGTACCAGCTTATACAATTACCCTTATTTCTTTTGTAATTTTAGGTTTGAAAAAAACATCAGGGGGAGAGGTTGATACTGCACAGATAAATGAAATACTAGATACTTTAGCTAAGGCTTTTAATATAAATCCATTTTTATTAATAATTCCTGTTTTTGTAATAGGGATGGTAATAATGAAAGTTCCAGCAATACCAGGATTGTTTATAGGATCATTAATAGGGGCAATAACAGCAGTTTTTGCACAAGGAGCTAGTTTAAAAGAGGCTCTTTATTCACTACATTATGGTTATGTAGGTAATACAGGGATGCCAATGGTAGATGAGCTATTAACAAGAGGTGGATTGAACTCAATGATGTGGACAGTTTCACTAATATTGTGTGCTATGACTTTTGGTGGAATTATGGAAAAATCAGGAATGTTAGGAAGAATAGCTCAAGAGATTTTGAAATTTGCTAACACTGATGGAAAGTTGATTTTAGCTACTATACTTACACCTATATTTGTTAATAATGTAGCTGGAGATCAATATCTTTCAATAGTTATACCTGGAAGAATGTTTAAGGAAAGTTATGAAGAGAGAGGATTAGCTGCTAAAAACTTATCAAGAGCTTTAGAGGATTCAGGAACAATGTCATCACCACTTGTACCTTGGAACACTTGTGGAGCATTCATGATGAGTGCTTTAGGGGTAGGACCATGGGTTTATGTACCATATTGTTTCTTTAATCTTATTTCCCCAATACTATCTGTAATTTATGGATTTACAGGATTTACAATAGAAAAAATAAAGAAAGATTAACTATAAAAGAGCCGAGATTTTTCTCGGCTCTTTAAATACTACTTTTCTACTTGATAAATATTATCTATTTTAAACCCTAAAAATTTTTCAGCAACTTTTTTAAATTTTTCAATCTCACCACTTACAAAGAAATCAATTTTTCCTTTTTCAGTTGATGGATTAAGAAGATTAAGTTTTTCTAAAGTTTTCTGTAACTCAATAGCAGTTTCCTTTGCTGGATCTACAATTGTTTTAGTAAATAACTTAGCTATATCTTCTCTAATAAGAGGATAATGAGTACATCCTAATACTACAGTATCCACAGTTTCAGGGAAAGCTGCTATATGATTTCTTAAAATCTCTTCTCTATTTTCATATGTTTCCCAAGAATTTTCTACCATAGGACATAATTCAGAGCAACCCTCTTGATATACTGTAATACCATTATCTAATTTTTTAATAGCATTAGCATAAGCATTTGATTTAGCAGTAAAAGGAGTAGATAAAACTCCGATATTTTTACTTTTGCTTGCATTAATAGCTGATTTAGCTCCTGGATTTATAACCCCTATAACAGGAATATTGTATCTTTCATTGATTATCTCTAATGAAGCAGCAGTAGCTGTATTACAAGCTATAACCACAGCTTTACAATTATTAACTTTAAAAAATTCCATAATTTTTAGACATAATCTTTGTATATCTTCTAATGTTCTTTCTCCATATGGAGCATTTCCATTATCTCCATAGTAAAGAATATTTTCATTAGGTAAAGCATTGATAATTTCCTTTAAAACAGTTGTTCCCCCAACACCAGAATCAAATACTCCAATGTTAAAATTATTGTTCATAATTTAATTCCCCCCAATCAAGTATTTAATTTATGTAGCTATTTTTAATATTAAGAGAACATATTAATAAATATTGTAATTACAGCAGCATTTGTAAAGTCAATAAATAGTGCTCCAACTAGAGGTACTATAAAGAATGCTTTTGTTGAGAATCCATTTACAGAAGTAAATGCTTCCATGTTTGCAATTGCAGTAGGAGTAGCTCCTAATCCAAATCCACAGTGTCCAGCAGCCATAACAGCAGCGTCATATTTTGTAGCAATAAATGGAAGTCTCATAACATTGTATGTTACAAAGTATGTATAAAGCATTACAAATACTGTTTGAATAGCAAGTATAACGATCATAGGAATAGCAAGTGCTGTAAGTTCCCAAAGTTTCATTGTCATAAGTGCCATTGATAAGAATATAGAAAGTGAAATATTACCAACAACATCAATCTCTTTCATTGGAAGAGGTTTTTTCATTGAGTCACAAATATTTCTCATAAGTGCAGCAACTAACATTGGTCCAATATATGCAGGAAGAGATAATCCACCTTTCATTAACCATTGAGTATGTGCTTTTACAAATGGTGGAATGAATGCTCCAATTCCCATAGCTACAGATATAGCAACTATAGCATATAAGATTTTATCCTCAGTAATAGCTGAATCTTCTTTGTTAAGTTCATGAGTTTCAACTTCGCTTTCTTCACATTTTAAATTATGTTTTATCATAAGTCTTCTAGCAACTGGTCCACCTATTAAACATCCCATAACTAGTCCGAATGTAGCAGCAGCAATACCAGCTGTATCAGCTCCAGGAACACCTAAGTCAACAATAGTTTTACCAAATGCTCCAGCAGTTCCATGTCCTCCAGTAAGAGGTACAGATCCAACTACAAGTCCAAATAGAGGATGTTGTCCCATAACTTGTGCCAATCCAACTCCAATAATATCTTGACAAATAACTAATACAGTAGCAACAGCTAAAAATATAGCAACTCCAATTCCCCCTTGAGCAAGAAGTTTAAGACTTGCCATAAATCCAACAGTGGTAAAGAATGCAATCATCAAGAAATTTTGAAGAGTCAAATCAAATGCAATAGAGAAAGCTCCTGTTTGACGTCCTATAAGAATAAAGATAGAAAAAATTAATCCACTTACTACTGGTGCAGGAATAAAGAATTTTTGTAAAACTGGGGATTTACTTTTAATCCATCTTCCTAACATTAGTAACACTACTGATATAGCAAGTGTTTCAGCCATACCTACTTTCATTTCCATTTTTGAACCTCCTATGATCCTTTTGTCATGATACCCTATTAATATTAATGATACTCTATATTTTTAAATAGTCAATAGGAGTCATAATTAATTAAAATAATATTAATAATACAAAAAATATATATTGTCTATCATAGTAGGGTTTTCAAAAAAGAGATTTAAAAACTAAAAATAGATTTTTTTCGTAAAAAATATATTATTTTAGTTCGGTTAAACATAAAAATAGAACATAATCCCAAAAAAATATAAAATATCATTTTAAAACAAAATAAAAATATATTTTAATATATAAAAAATATATAAAAAATATAATAAAAAAATATCAGAAAAGAAAAAATAAGGGTGTATAATTTTTGGTGTTGGTACTTAAAATGTATTAACACCTTTTTTACTTTTTTGTAAAAAAA
>JADYUE010000025.1 GCA_021531615.1 Fusobacterium varium
TTTTTGATAGAATAGATTTGAGACAAGTAAACGACCTCCTTATATTTTGTTTGGCGACTTAATTTTAACAGGAAAATTTACTTGTCTCATCTTTTTTTTGAAAAAAAAGTAAAAAAGGTGTTAATACATTTAAGTACCAACACCAAAAATTATACACCCTAAAAAAGAGAGTTATAATTTATAACTCTCTTTTTTTCTTATTTTTTCTATCTTAAAGTATATTTATAAGGATTAAATGCTACTTGAGCAAGTTTAAAATTCTGAATACCCAAAGGAATTCCAATAATAGTTACACATTGACATATACCAGCAATAATATGTGAAATAGCCAACCAAATTCCAAAAAAGATAATCCAGAAGAAAGCTGAAATAGGTCTTGGTGGCTCTCCAAGATCAGTTTTTAAAACTACCTCTTTACCAAAAGGCATTAAGCAAGATCCTGCCATTTCAAAACATCCTCTTGAAAAAGGAATTGTAATTATGAAAATAATACTAATAATTCCAGCAATTAACCATTCAAAAGCTAAAACTAATCCACCTAAAAATAACCAAATAATGTTTAAAAGTAAGCTCATAAAAAACCTCCTTGTATGTATTTATTTTAGTAAATCACGAATACTATTAAAAACAACACTTCTGACATCTTTATTTTCTTTAGCTAAATCTTTGATTAAGTTTTTAACCCTTAATCTTCTAGAATTTTCACTAACTTCATAGGGACAATCAGATTTTACAACTGGTAGTTCCAATTTATTAACATATCTAATAATATCTTTCTCCTCAACAAAAGCTAATGGACGTATAACTTTAACTCCATACTCTTCAGATTCATAACAAGGTTTCATCATCTTCATATTTCCTTGATAGAAAACATTCATTAAGAAAGTTTCAATAATATCATCTTTATGATGTCCAAGAGCAAGTTTGTTGATATTTTGCTCCTTCATCATTCTGTATAAAATTCCTCTTCTTATTCTTCCACAAAGGAAACAGGGATTTTTTACCTCTTTTTCTCCAAAGAGCATATCATTTAGATTAGTATGTTCCACTTGAAGTTTTAAACCTAATTTTTCACAATATTCTTTTATAGAGTCAAAAGAAGCTCTATCTATATTTGGATGAATATGGATAGGGATAATTTCAAAATCTATATTTGCTATTTTTTGAATTCTAACAAGGGCATTTAAAGTAGTAAGGCTATCTTTACCACCAGAAACTCCTACAGCAATTCTATCTCCCTCTTCAATCATATTGTATGTGTGCATAGCTTTACCAACAGGGCTCCAAATAGTTTTACTGAAGTTTTTTCCCTCTATATAGCTTAAAATATTCTCTTTTTTTTCCATCTTATTCCTCAACTTTATTATCGCTTTTATTTCCCCTAGTATATCCTAAAATATAGTCAAGATTTATATTTTTCATAGAATTAAATATACTTTGTTTAATATTAGGGTTAGTTAATTCCATAGTTTTTAAAAGATTTTTAATCTCTCTTCTTTTAGAGTCTACCTTCCCAGATTCTACAGGGCAACCACATCCCATAGCCATTATCTCATTTTTTTGAGTAAAAGCGATAATATCCTTCTCTTTAATATATACCATAGGTCTAATCAATTCCATTTTTCCACTTGTAGATTTTACTTTAGGTATCATAGTTTTAACAGTTCCTGCATAAAACATATTAATCAGAGTTGTTTCAACTACATCATCAAAGTGGTGTCCAAGAGCAAGTTTATTATATCCTAACTCTTCAACCTTATTATATAGAACTCCTCTTCTCATTTTAGCACAAAGGAAACAAGGTTTTTCTGGATCCTCTTTAAAAGCTATCTCCCATACATTTGCCTCAAAAACTTCACAAGGGATATCTAACTCTTCTAAGTTAGCTTTAAATTGAGCCATATCCATAGCTTGAAACCCTGGATTCATTGAGATAAATGCAACTTCAAAATTTTTACTTCTATCTCTTTTCATCTCTTGAAAAAGTTTACACAGAAGTAAACTATCTTTACCTCCAGAAACTCCCACAGCAATTCTATCTCCATCCTCTATTAAATTAAAATCTTTAACAGCTTTTACAAATTTAGTCCATATTTTTTTTCTATATGTTGTTCTTAAACTTTCTAATGCTATTTCTCCTTTTTTCATTGACTCCTCCTTTTTTGATAGTATATTATAATATTTTTCACTATTTATGTCTAGTATTATAATTCTTTTATTAAAATAAAAATGTATGGTATAATAGGCATTATACAAAATTAAGAAAGGATAAAAATTATGAATGAGATAGATAAAAAAGTGATAAAATTTCTTCTTTCAGCAGCTGTATATAGTGATAATGCTATTATGAAGAACTTAGGTATAAGTGAAGAGGAGTTGAAAAATTCATATATAACTTTAGAAAAAGAAGGGTATTTAGAATCATATTCTGACTATCAAGCTAGACAAAGTAACAGTTGTGGTAGTGGAAGTTGTGAAGGAAGAAATTGTAGTTCATGTGGCAGCTGTTGTAGTAATGATATGGACTATTCTAATGTAAAAGTTATTACAGAGAAAGCGATTTTAGAGTTTGATAAATAAATTATAATTTATCTAGCTAAGCTAGATTCTCTAATGTATCGTTAGTTTTTGACAAAGTACCTTTGCATTAGCGATTATTAATCAAGTTAAGTTATCAAAACTTATATTTTAAATATCAGCTAAATTCCATGTCAAAGAATAAAGAGAGAGTAAAACTCATCTGACTAAAATTCCGAAACTCGACTTCGTCTCAAACACGTCGGAATTTTTAGCGTCAGATTTCGTAACTCTCTCTAATATTCTTCTCCAAATTTCATTTTAGCTGATATTAGGAGAAAAAACAAATTATAGTTTAATAAATTTATATAGGAGTTAATAAACTGATAAATATTTATTAGTTTACAATAACTCCTTTTATTATTTTTATAGATATATTAATTTGTGCTATAATAAAATAGATTAAGTAATTAAGGAGAAAAAAATGGGTAAATTAAAGAGAATAAAAACAGAGATAGAGGGAGTATATATTATTGAACCAACTATTTTTGGTGATGAGAGAGGATTCTTTTTTGAATCATATAATAAAAGAGATTTTCAGGAAATAGGAATATTAGATGAATTTGTACAAGATAACCATTCTAAATCAAGAAAAGGAGTATTGAGAGGATTACATTTTCAAACTGAGCATTCTCAAGGGAAATTGATAAGAGTAATTAAAGGTGGAGTTTTAGATATAGCAGTTGATTTAAGAGAAGATAGTTCAACTTTTGGGAAAAGTATAAAGGTAGAGTTAACAGAGGAAAATAAGAGAATGTTATATATTCCTAAAAATTTTGCACATGGATTTTTGACTATAACAGAAGAGGCTGAGTGTTTGTATAAATGCAATGATTATTACTATCCAGAATATGAATCAGGAATTATATGGGATGATAGTGAATTAAATATAGATTGGGAGTTAAAAAAATATAATTTAAAAAAGGAAGATCTAATTTTTTCAGAAAAAGATAAAAGGCACCAATCTTTTAGAGAGTATATAAATAAGGCAGGAGAGAAAAGATGATATTAATAACAGGAGCTAATGGACAATTAGGTTATGATTTTCAAAGGTTATTTGATGAATTAAAAAAAGAGTATATAGCAACAGATAGAGATGAGTTAGATATTACAGATATAAAAAAGGTAAGGGAGTTTGTAAAGAATAAAAATATTACTCTTATAATAAATTGTGCTGCCTATAACAATGTTGATAAAGCTGAAGATGAAGTTGAATTTTGTAAAAAATTGAATACATATGCTCCAAGAGATTTAGCAATAGTAGCAAAAGAGATAGGAGCTGATTATATAACTTATTCAACAGATTTTGTATTTGATGGAGAGAAAAAAGCTCCATATACAGAAGAGGATATTTCTAATCCTCTATCAATTTATGGAAAAAGCAAATATGAGGGAGAAAAGGAAGTTTTTAAAGTAAAACCAGATAGTTTTGTAGTAAGGACATCTTGGGTATTTGGAATAGCTAATAATAATTTTAATAAGCAAGTAATTAATTGGAGTAAAAGTAAAGATGAGCTATCAATAGTTGATGATCAAATCTCATCACCAACATATTCAAAGGATCTAGCTTATTATAGTTGGGAACTGATAAAAACTAAAAAGTATGGTTTGTATCATCTTTCAAATACAGGAGAAGCAAGTAAATATGATCAAGGAAAATATGTTTTAGATAAAATAGGATGGCAAGGAAAACTGAATAGAGCTAAGACAAAGGATTTTAATTTGAAAGCTCAAAGGGCAGAGTATACAAAGTTAGATAGCTCAAAATTAGAAAAAGCGATAGGTAAAAAGATACCTTCATGGGAAAATGGAATTGATAGATTTTTAGAAGAAATGGAGTAGAAAAAATCTATAAAATAAACTAAAATAGGGGTTTTGTTAATTATAAAATATGTGTAAAATATTCCAAAATATGATATAATTATCAATATTGAAAGAGCAGAGGAGATGAAAAAGTGGGAAGAATAATATATTTCACTGGTGGTTCTCGAAGTGGTAAAAGTAGTCATGCAGAAAAATATATTTTTGATAAAGGATATGAGGATAGAATATATCTGGCTACTGCTATTGTTTTTGATGATGAGATGAGAGCAAGAGTAAGAAAGCATAGGGAGCAAAGAGGAGAAAATTGGACAACAGTAGAGGGATATAAGAATGTAGTGGAATTGGTAAAACCTCATATGAAAAAAGGTGGAGTAATTTTATTAGATTGCCTCACAAATATGGTAACTAATCTTATGATAATGGAGAAAGAGTATGATTGGGATAATATGCCAGATTCTCAACTGACTTTAATAGAAAATGGGATAAAAAAAGAGGTTGAAGAGTTTTTAGACTTTATAAAAACTCAAGATCAAGATTTAGTAATTGTTTCTAATGAGATAGGAATGGGAGTAGTTCCAGCTTACCCTTTAGGAAGATATTTTAGAGATATATGTGGACGTATGAATCAAATTGCAGCAGCTAAAGCAGATGAGGCATATCTACTAGTATCAGGACTAAAAATGCAATTAAAATAGATAAGATTTTAGGAGGATTTAATGAAAGGGTTAATTTTACTTTTTAGATTTATGACTAGACTTCCTATAGGATTTGATCCTAAATTTGATTCTGATGAATTGGGAAAAGGGATGAGATTTTTTCCAGTAGTTGGAATGGTAATAGGTTTAGTTCTTTTTGCAGCTTTTTGGCTATTAGGTTATGTTATCTATTCACCAATGGTAATGGCAGTTCTTTTAGTAATAATTGAAGTTGTATTAACTGGAGGACTTCATCTTGATGGGTTAGCAGATACATTTGATGGAATATTTAGTTATAGAAGTAAGCAAAAAATGTTAGATATAATGAAAGATTCAAGACTTGGTACAAATGGTGGGCTTGTTCTTATTCTTTATTTCTTTTTGAAAGTGGCACTATTAGTAGAGGCATCAAATAATTCACCAGTAATTATGCCTATAATGCTTTTACTATCACCAGTTATAGCAAGACTTAATAGTGTTGTAAATTGTGGATCAGCACCTTATGCAAGGGCTACTGGAATGGGAAAAACATTTGTTGATCATACTGATGGATTAGCTGTATCAATAGCTACAATTATAACTGCAATCTTTGTAGGAGGAGCAGCTTATCTATTTGCAATTCCATATGAGATTTTGATAGTTATTCCAGTTGTTATGATCTTAGGATATCTATTTGCTAAGCTTATGACTAGAAAAATAGGCGGAATAACAGGGGATACTTTAGGAGCAGTTGTTGAAATATCTGAGATAATTGCAATGTTAGGTATGTATATTTTAGCTAGATAGGTGATAATATTGGGAAAACTAATATTAGTTAGACATGGACAAACTCAAATGAATGTTGATGGAATATTCTTTGGAAAGTTAGATCCAAGTTTAAATGAAACAGGAAAAGAGCAGTGTAAAAATACAAGAGAGTTACTAAAAAATAGATATAAATATGATTTTATCTATTCAAGTGATTTGAAAAGAGCAGCAGAAACTGCTGAGATTGTAAATTATTTAGATCTTCCTATAAAATTAGACAGGAGATTGGAAGAGATAGATTTTGGAATATTTGAGGGGTTAAGTTATAAAGAGATTTTAGAAAAATATCCAGCAGAGTCTAAAAAAAGTCAAGAGGAGTGGAAAACTTTTGATTATATTACTGGCGAAAGTCTTGAAGTACTACAAAGGAGAGCAATTGAATTTGTAGAGAGCTTAGATAAAACAAAGAATAATTTAGTAGTTACTCACTGGGGAGTGATTAACTGCATATTGAGTTGGTATTTTTCAGATAAATTAGAAAGTTATTGGAAATATAGTATGGAAAATGGTGGAATCTGTGTGATTGAATTTGCAGATGATTTTCCAATATTAAAAGGACTAAATATAGGGTGATAAAAAGATGGAAAGACTAAAAAAATTTTTAAGTGAGATAACAGGAGCAGATCAAGAGGCTATAAAACTTGCTCAAGAAGAGTTAGATAGAAAGATGAAACCTCAAGGAAGTTTGGGAACTTTAGAGGAGATAGCAGTAAAATTAGCAGGAATAGGTGGCTATCCTGTTAAGCAAGTGCCTAATAGATGTCACATTGTAGCAGCAGCAGATAATGGAATAGTAGCTCAAGGAGTTGCATCATGTCCATTGGAGTATACACGTTTAGTATCAGAGGCTATGTTAAATAGAATAGCTGCAATAGGATTATTAACAAAAAAATTAGGAATAGATTTTAATCTTATAGATATTGGAATTAAAGACACTGTACCTAGAGATTATCCAAACCTATACAGAAAACCTGTTATGTTAGGAACGAAGGATTTTTATGTAGAACCTGCAATGACACAAGAGGAGTGTTTAAAAGCTATCTTTGTTGGAATTGAGATGATAGAGAGTAAAAAAGATTTTGATATATTCTCAAATGGAGAGATGGGAATAGGAAATACTTCAACAAGTTCAGCTATTTTGTATTCATTTACAAAAGGGAATATTGATAGAATTGTTGGAAGAGGTTCAGGACTTACAGATGATGCTTTAAATAAAAAGAAAAGAGTAATAATGGAAGCTTGTGAAAAATATGATACATTTAATATGGATCCAGTTGATGTATTAGCTCATGTTGGTGGATTAGATATTGCTTGTATGGTGGGAATGTATCTAGGAGCTGCAAGATATAAAAAACCTATGTTGATAGATGGATTTATATCAAGTGTAGCTGCTTTAGTTGCTTGTAAAATAGAACCAAAGGTAAAAGATTATATAATAGCTACTCATATGAGTGAAGAGCCAGGAATGGAGCTAGTTCTTGAAGAGTTAGGATTAAAAGCTTTCTTTAATATGGGTATGAGATTAGGAGAGGGAACAGGAGCAGTATTGGCTTATCCAATAGTTGATTGTGCTATTGAGATTATAAATGGTATGAAAACACCAGCAGCAGTATATGATATGTTCTATTAAGAGTGATTGCCTATGTTAAAAAATTTAGGGGAAGGGCATCGTGAAAGACTTAGAAAAAGATATATAAAAAGTGGGTTAGAAGGTTTTAATGATTATGAGGTTTTAGAACTTTTACTTACATACTCTATTGCTAGAAAAGATGTAAAACCAATAGCAAAGGAGTTAATAGAAAAGTTTGGAACAATAGATGAGATTGCTAAAAGTGATATAAAATCTCTTTTAGAAGTAGATGGAATTGGAGAGGGAAGTGCAGTATTTCTTAAACTTATAGGGGATATAGCACTGACTTTATACAGAGAGAAGATAGAGGATAAAGATATCTTAACAATAAAAAGTAAAAATAGTCTTTTATCGTATTTAAGAGGAGAGATTGGTCATTCACCGAGAGAGGAGTTTAAAATTCTGTTTTTAGACACTTCAAATAAATTGATAGCAAGTGAGACTCTCTTTTCTGGAACAATAGATAAAAGTGCAATATATCCAAGAGAGATAGTGGAAAGGGTAATAAAAAATAGAGCTAAATCAGTTATATTTGCTCATAACCACCCTTCAGGGAATATATCTCCATCAAAAAAGGATATAGAACTTACTCAATATATGTATGATAGTTTAAAACTGCTAGAGATTAGACTGTTAGATCATATAATAGTAACGAAAAACTCCTACTTTAGTTTTTTAGAGGAAGGATTGATTGAATATTAGGAGGCAGAATGGAAGAAAATATAAAAGAGCAGGAGAATAAGGTTGTAGAAGCACCAGCTCCTGAAAAAAAAGAGTACAATGTACTTGGAGTTATGTTTGAGACAACTAAAAAGAGATACTATTTTGAAGTTATAGATAATACAGAGTATAAAAAAGGTGACAAGGTAATTGTTGATACAGTTAGAGGAAAAGAGGTAGGAGTAGTTTATGGTGAACCTAGAATGCTACCTGAAAAAGAGCTTGTACTACCTTTAAAACCTGTTATTAAAAAAGCTGATGAAGATGAGATAAAAAGATACAATGAATTAAAAGAGGAATCAGCAAAAGCTAATAAGCTTTGTAAAGAGAGAATAATTCATCATAAACTTCCAATGAAACTTGTTGGAACAGAGTATACTTTTGACAGAAGTAAGTTAATATTCTATTTTACAGCTGAAGGAAGAATAGATTTTAGAGATCTAGTAAAAGATTTAGCAAATATCTTTAAATTAAGAATAGAGTTAAGACAGATAGGTGTAAGAGATGAGGCTAGAATTTTAGGGACAATAGGTATTTGTGGTAAGGAGCTTTGTTGTAGAACATTTATCAATAAATTTGACTCTGTATCTATTAAGATGGCAAGAGATCAAGGTTTAGTTATAAACCCAGCTAAGATTTCAGGAGTATGTGGAAGATTGCTTTGTTGTATAAACTATGAATATGCTCAATATGAAGAGGTATTGAGACACTATCCAGCTGTAAATCAGTTGGTAAAAACTCCTAAGGGAGAGGGAAAAGTAATTAGTATAAGTCCTCTAAATGGATATCTTTTTGTAGATGTTGCAACAATAGGTATGATGAGATTTGAAATTGGAGAGGTTAAATTTAATAAGAAAGAAGCTAATAAATTGAAAAATGAAAAAACTCAAGAGGAGTTAGAACATAAGGAGCTTGAAAAGGAATAAAATGTTAGTCAATGAAGATATTACAATGCTTAATAATGGCTACAAGCTCATTCAAAAAAAAGATGGATTTAAATTTTCTGTAGATGCTGTTATATTATCAGATTTCTTTTCTCCTACTAAAAAAGGGAAGATATTGGATATAGGTTGTGGGAATGGAATTATTCCTATTCTTCTATATTCAAAGGGAAAGGGAGAGGATATAACAGGTGTAGAGATACAAGAAGAAAATTGTGAACTAGCTTTAAAGAATGTAAAATTAAATAATTTAGAAGAGTATATAAAAATTGAAAATGATGATGTGAAGGAGTACCCTAAGGGGAATACTTTTGACTATATAATTTCTAATCCACCCTACATGGAAGTTGATGGGAAAAAACAAAATATTCTAAGTTGTAAATCAATAGCTAGACATGAGCTGACATTAAATCTTTATGATTTAATAAGAAATGCTAAGAGGTTGCTAAAACCTGTAGGAAGTATTACTTTAGTTCATAGAAGTTATAGATTCACTGATATATCAAGAATTCTTGAGGACTGTGGCTTTTCTCTAAAGAGAGTAAGATTTGTTTACTATTCTAAGGATAGAAATTCAAATCTTGTTCTAGTTGAGGCATTTAAAGGTAAAAAGTGTAAACTAGAGATAGAACCACCGCTTTTCTTAGAGGAGTGTGGTTATTAAAGAGAGAAGTTAAAATTTTAATGAATTTTTGAAAATAATATATTAAAAAAGGAGAATATTTTTTAGAGGTGTCAAATGGAACTTTTGAAATTTTTACAAGAAAATGATTTAGAAGGATTTAAAGAAAACTTAGATATGGATAGTATTGAAGAGATTGATGAAGAGAAAAACACAATACTTCATCATTGTGTAGAGAAGGGAGCATATGATTTTGTAGATGCTTTAGTATATAATGGTGCTGATCCAAATGTAAAAAACAGATATGGAGAAACTCCAGTGCATATAGCAGCAAGAAATGATATGGATGAGATAATGGAGCTTTTACTTGAATTTGGTGGAGATGTAACAATAAAAAATAATCACCAAAGATCTGCACTTAACCTTGCTACAACTTTAAAATCAAAGAAAGTTTTAAGAGTGATAGAAAATAGTGGAATGGATTATTCAGCTATTGTAGGGAGAGAGAAGATAACACATCATAGAAGATTTGAAGAGGAATATTAAGATTTTAGAAGGGATTGTAAAAAAGCAATCCCTTTTATATTTAACCTTGTTTTTTATTAAAAAATAGAGTATATAAATTAATAAAGAGAGTTGAGGTGAGAAGTTGGAATATAAAAGTATTAATTGGAATAGAGAAAATTATTTGGAATTTATAGAGAAATTAAAAAGTTTAAAAGATGAAAAATATTTAGAGTTTCATAAAAAATTGGTAATGACTAATAATAAAATTATAGGAATAAGGTCACCTATAATAAAAGATATTGCCAAAAATATAGCAAAGGGAGATTGGAGAAAATTTATTGAACAAGATATTGTAGGATATTATGAAGAAATAGCAATAAGAGGGTTGGTAATAGGATATATAAAAGAGGATAAAAACATTGTGAAAGATGAAATTGAAAGATTTTTACCTCTTATAGATAATTGGGGAATATGTGATGGTTTTGTAGCTAATCTAAAAATTATAAAAAAGAATAGAGAGTATTTCTTTAATTATTTAAAAAAACTTATAAAAACAGAGGAAGAGTATAAAGTTAGATTTGTATTAGTAACATTTTTAAGTCACTATATGGAAAAAGAATATATAGAAGAAATTATACAATTATGTTCTCAAGTCAAGAATAAAAATTATTATGTAAAAATGGCTCAAGCATGGTTAATATCTATTTTATTTGTAAAATTTCCAGAGAGAACTTTAGAATTTTTAAAAGATAATAGTTTAGATCTTTGGGTACATAATAAGGGAATCCAGAAAATAAGAGAATCAATAAGAGTTACAAAAGAGGATAAAGAGTTAGTAAAAACTTTAAAAAAATAAAAGAGGTGGATTATGTTTAATAAATTGGATATGGAGAAGTGGGAGAGAAGGGAGTATTTTTTCTATTATAAAAATTTGATAAAAGCTAAGTATAATTTGAATATAGATATGGATATTACAGATCTATTAAAGAGGGTAAAAGAGAAAAAAATTAAGTTTTATCCAGCTATGATATATGCAGTTATAAGAGGGGTAAATGAAAACAGGGAGTTTAGAATAAGTTATGATAAAGATGGGAATCTAGGCTATTGGGATATTTGTCATCCATCTTATACAATTTTTCACGATGATGATAAAACTTTTTCAGATATTTGGAGTGAATATTCAGAGGATTTTTCTATCTTTTATAAAAATGTAACTGATGATATGGAAAAATATAAAGATGTTAAAGGAATAAAAAGTAAAGACGGAAAACCAGATAATTTTTGCCCTATTTCAGCAATTCCTTGGTTAAGCTTTACTGGATATAGTAATGATACTTATAGTGAATCAAATATGTTTTTTCCAGTAATAGCTTTTGGAAAATATTATGAAAAAGATGGAAAAATATTACTTCCATTTTCTGTATTTGCAAATCATGCTGTGGCTGATGGTTACCATACTTGTAAACTGATAAATGATATACAAGATATTGTTAAAAGAGTAGATGAGTGGTTAAAATAGTAGAAAATAAAGAGGAAAGCATTTAAAAACTTCCCTCTTTTTATTTAACTTATCATTAAAATTTATATTTATACTTTTTATCTAGTTATGATTTTGACTTTTTGATATATTCTTGTTATAATTAAAGTACTAACCCGTATGGGACTTATAGAATTTAGATAAAACGTGTTATGAGATAGGCTTTCACTTTGGTGGAAGCTTATTTCATGTCTGTAAGAAATAACACGCTTATAGGCAGTAGTTCTAAATTCTATAAGGAGGTACAGAGATGACTGTAGCAATTCAGCATCTGACAATTAATTTTGATGGAGGTACAACAATTCTTTTTGGTGGAGTATTTCTTATCATTATTATTTGTCTATTGAGAAAGTACAGATAGCTCAGTTCTGTCCTCACACCCTACGGGGTTTTTTATCTGTTTTTTATACAAAGAACATTATAAACACCATCTATTACATGTGTTCCCTCAATTTCATGTTCAAATCCTGGGAATGATTTGTCCCATAGAGAAAGAGAGTTTAAGTATTTAATAAATGGACTGTTTTTATCACCAAAATTTTCTCCAGACATAAGCATAGGGATTCCAGGTGGGTATGGAATTACAGAGTTAGCAGCAATTCTACCTTCAAGTTTAGTTGCTGGAACAAGCTCAACATTGTTATCAACTATATTATTATATGCTTCTCTTGGTAACATATCAACTTTTGGTAAAATAGAGTAAGCTTCATTAAGAACAGCTCCAGGATTATTTTCTTTTAAATATTTAAACATCTTATCTCCTAAATCATGAAGTCCAATATTTTCATATTCTTGAGGATAAGAAAGTACTAAATCTGGGAATATATCTTTAATAGGAGTATTATTATCATAGTGTTTTTTAAATGATAGTAACATATTTACAAGAGTAGTCCATTTTCCTTCAGTTATTCCCATTGCAAATATAAACATAACTTGGAAATCAGTTGTTCTAGTAGGAATAATTCCAAATTTTTCAAGGTAAGCAGAAACAAGAGCAGCAGGTACTCCATTTTCAGCTAACTCTCCATTATCTTCCATTCCTGGAGCTAGAATGCTTACTTTTATAGGATCTAGCATAGCCCAATTTTCAGGTAAGTTTTTAAATCCATGCCATTTATCTTCTGGATGCATTACCCAACAATCTTGTTCTTCAATTAATAATTCTTTTGGTGCTTTTTCAAAATTATATACTTTTTTAGTTTTAGGATCAGTTACTTTTTCAGCATTCCAAGGTTTAAAGAACCAATCTCCTTTAGAAGTATACTCTTTATATAGTTTTCCAATTTCTTGACGGAACTCAACAGCTTCTTTTATAACCTCTTTAACAAGAGATTTACCAGCATTTCCTTCCATCATAGCAGCACCAATATCATTAGATACAGCAAGAGCATATAAAGGAGAAGTTGTAGCATGCATCATATATGATTGGTTAAATCTATCTAAATCAATAGGTTTTTTACCATTTCTTACATGGATAAATGATGCTTGAGATAGAGCATTTAAAAGTTTATGTGTAGATTGAGTAGCAAAGATTGTAGCTCCATCTTTTCTGTGATCTTCAGGTTTTCCTCTCATAGCAAAGTGATCTTTATATATTTCATAGAATCTAGCATATCCATACCAAGCTTCATCTAAGTGTAGGTAATCAACAGAAGAAGATAAAATCTCTTCTATTTTTTCTGTATTATAAAGAACCCCATCATATGTACAGTTAGTAACAACTGCATATTTAGGATTTACCTTTGCCATCTCTTTCATAGTTTCTGGAAGAATAGGTCCTATGATACCATATCTATTTCTTGTAGGAGTCATATATACTGGTTTAGCTCCTGTGATAATAAGCCCTTGTTCTATTGATTTGTGACAGTTTCTATCTATTAAAGCAGTGTCTTTATCAGTAAGACAACCTTGAATTACAGTTCTATTTGAACCAGAAGTTCCAACTAATACATTAAAACTCATATCTGCTCCAAAGATTCTAGCTATATTTTTTTCTGATTCATAGAAAGCTCCTGTATGGTCTAGTAGTGATCCAATAGCAGTTCTTTCAATTCCTAAGTCTGTTCTAAATAGATTTTCTCCATAGAAATCAAAGAATTTTTTACCAATAGCAGTTTTTAAGAAACCAACACCACCTTGATGTCCAGGAACTGCCCAAGAATATTCAGCAGTTTTATTGTAATTAAATACTGCTTTTGCAAGTGGTGGAAGTAGAGAATCCCTATATAGTTTAATCTCTTCAGATATTCTCTCACCTATAAAATCTATATCATCTTGTAAAATCCAAAGGTATTCATTAATACTATTTAAAACTTCTGAGTTTAATGTGGGTGTAGTATCAGTTTTTTCAGCTAATAAAAAAACTGGAACTCCCTCTTGTCTTTCATGAAGAGTAGCAATTAAATTAACTAGCTCATTTTCTTTTTCTAAAGATGTTTGTTTTAAATTCCAGTCAACAAGTAAACAATCAATTCCTTTATTAATTGAAATCTCTTCAAGAGCTTCTTGAAAATTTCTTACTTGAATAATATTTACTCCTCTTTCTGTTAAATCATCTTTTAAAAGATTTACTCTTTTAGCTACAGGTGATTTTTCATCTGAAAAGCTATTTTTAATGATAAGTACATTATACTTTGTTCCTTCTAAACTTTTCATTTTGATTCCTCCTATAAAAATAATATAAAGCATATATGTGTAACTAAAATTTGTTTACATAATCATTTTACACTAAAAAAATATATTTCCTTTTTAAAAAAAGAAAAAAGGAAAAAAAAGATTCCTTAGAATAGTGTCAATATATGGTAGCAGTAAAAAACAAATTAAGTAAAAGGAGGAAAAATATGTCAAGTAGCACAGAAACAAAAAAACTTGGAGTTCTTTCATTAGCAGGATTAGTTATTAGTGCTATGATAGGAGGTGGAATATATAATCTGCCTCAAAATATGGCACAAGGAGCTTCAGCAGGAGCAGTTGGAATAGCATGGATCATTACAGGAATTGGAATGTATTTCCTAACTAATACCTTTAGAGTTTTGTCAACAGTAAGACCAGATGCAAAATCAGGAATATATATGTATGCTAGATTGGGATTTGGAAAGTTGACAGGATTCTTAATGGCGTGGGGATACTGGTTATCTTCAATTTTTGCCAATGTAGGTTATGCTATACTTCTTATGGATTCATTAAACTACTTTTTCCCACCACACTTTAAAGGTGGAAACAATCTACCATCAGTTATAGGTGGATCTATTCTTATTTGGTTGATGTATTTTATGATAATGGCAGGGGTTAAACAAGCTGCTAGTATAAACATTATAGGAACAATAGCAAAATTAGTTCCAATAGCTGTATTTATTATAGCAAGCTTATTTGTATTTAAGTTCTCAATGTTTGACACAAACTTTTGGGGACATGAAACAATAAAAGCTATTCATGATACAAACCTAGGTGGAATTGGTGGACAGATAAAGAGTACAATGTTAGTAACTTTATGGTCATTTATAGGTATTGAAGGAGCTGTAGTTATTTCAGACAGGGCAGAAAGCCAAAAAGCAGTAAGTAAAGCTACTTTAATAGGATTTTTACTATGTTGGTTATCATATACTGCAATTTCAATGTTACCATTTGGACTATTATCACAAGGGGAATTAGCAGTATTAGCTCCACCTTCAGCAGCAGCAGTATTAGCTGATATAGTTGGTGAATGGGGAGAATGGTTCATGAATATAGGAGTTATTATAGCTCTACTAAGTTCTTGGTTAGTTTGGACAGTATTCTTAGCTGAAGTCCCTTATGCTTGTGCAAAAGATGGAACTTTCCCTAAAATTTTTGCTAAAGAAAATAAAAATGGAACTCCTTCATTTGCTCTTTTAGTTTCAAGTATAGCTATGCAATTAACAATGATATTAGTATACTTTGCAAATAATGCTTGGAATGCTATGTTAAGTATAACAGGAGTTATGATATTACCAGCATATATGGCATCAACATTATATTTGTGGCAAATTTCTAAGAGAGGAGATATTCCTAAAGATGTTGGAATAAAAACAAAAACAGCATTGATAACAGGAATTTTAGGAAGTATATATGGAGCATGGTTAATATATGCAGCAGGATTAAAATATCTAGTAATGGCAAGTATATTATTTGCTATTGGAATATTGGTATTCTGTAAAGCTCGTGAGGAAAATAAAGGGGAAAATGAACCTATATTTACTGAAAAAGAGAAAATGGCAGCAATAGCTTTAGTAATTATAGCTATAATAGCTCTATACTTATTAGTAACAAAAAAAGTTACAATTTAAAAATGAAAATTATTTAAGTTTATAAAAAAGAAAGCTAGTAGGAATAAAAGTTTAAATTTTATTTCTATTGGCTTTTTTTAGTTATAAAAATACAGTTTAAAAACTATCGTAAAGGAACGATTAATTTTATTTTGTGTGACATTAATATGTCAAAATGATGAAAAAATAAATATAAATTATGTGTCTAAAAAAAATAAAAAAACATTTTTTAAAGTTTTTATACTATGTTTTAAAGTGGATAACTAGAGATTAAAATATTGACAAATTGAGAAAAAAATAATAACTCTTAAAAGTCACATATAAAACATTCTAGAGGGGTATACTTACATACGTAGAAAAGAAGAGTTGTGAGAGTTGCTAATCTCTCATAATTTGTTTTCTCTCCAAAATAAACTACAAGAATATACGAGATAACTCCCAGAATCTCCGTATTCTTGTAGTTTAATTAAAAAAGATACTAGGGGGTATTTTTATGAAAAAATCTTTATTATTAGTTGGGGCATTTTTAGCAGTTACAGCCATGGCACAGGCAAAAGAAATAGTTCCTGCACCAGTTGTAGTTGAAGAAGCACCAGTACAAATTGTTGAAAAGGAAGTTATTGTTTATAGAGACAGAGAGCCAGAAGGATTTAGACCTAATGGATATGTTGATTTACAATACAGATACTATGGAGAAGCAGAAGAGCTTAATTACAAAAATAACAAAGTAAATAACAATTATGGAAGAACACAATTATTAGGACAAATTAACATGACAGAAAAACAATCATTAGAATACAGAGTAAGATCTTATAATGATTGGAACTCAGTTACTAATAAAAACCAAGATGGAAAAGATGGAACAGAAACTAGATTAAGATATTTCTATGATCATGGAAATTTAGGAGATTCAAAAGTTGATCTTACTTCAAGATTAGAATATAAAAAAGATGATGATGGTGTTCAAACAGTAGGATATCAAGCAAGATTTAATATAGCAGATTATCTATTTAATAATGATTTTATAAAAACAACAAGCTTTACTTTTGCACCAAAATATAAATATAAATGGGCAAAAAATAGTGCTGATTATGAAAATATTTTAGGATTAGATCTATTTACTATGAACCAATTACCATTAGGATTCTCATTTGAGTTCAATTTATATGGTGATCAACATTTCTATGGAGAACGTCAAGCAACTGGAGCAAAAGATACAGTAAGAAATAATACAAGCTTAACTATGGAAGCATACTTATACAATACAACAAAATTATATGCAAATGATGATGTAACAGTAGATTTCTATTTTGAAGGTGGATATGATCCATATAAATGGAATTCAGAAAAAATTCAAAGAACAGTAAAAGCTGATGCAAAAGACATTAAAGCAGCTGACTTAAAAGCAGAAAATTATAATTACTATCATAATTCATATCAATTATATGCTTATCCTCAACTTATAGCTGCTTATAAAGTAACACCAAACTTAAATGTTTATACTTCACTAGGAGCAGAGTATAGAAACTGGGCTTACACAAGTGAAAAAAGTGCTAGAGATTGGAGATGGCAACCAACTGCTGTAGTAGGATTTAGAACTACTTTCTAAGATTAACTTACAATAAAATTTACATAAATACTGACTGTAGAAAAAAGAGACTAACTGGAGAGATCTAGTTAGTTTCTTTTTTTTATGAAAAAATTATGAAGAAAATAAAAAGGCAAATTAAGAAAATTTTTGTTTGAATATAGAATAAAAATAACAAAAAAATATATAAAATATAGAAAATTGAATAAATTTAAAAAAATAAAAAAAAGATTGACCCTAAAGTTACTTTATAGTTTAAAATATATAGTATTATAAAATTTGATATTGTTATTTTATTAAAAAATATAAAAATAGAGTAACTTCTTTAGGAGTGTAAAAAAATAAAAATTATGTTGACTTACAAGTCATAATGGTGTAAAATCTAAACTGACTAATAAGTCAAAAAAATAAAGGAGTTATGTGATGGAAGGAAAGGGGAAAAAAGAGCAGATATTGGAAGCGGCTATGTCTTTGATATTGAAAAATGGATATTCCCATACATCAGTTGAAGATATAACTAATTCTATTGGAATAGCCAAAGGAAGTTTTTATACATATTTTAAAAGTAAAAATCTTCTCTTGAGAACTATTATAGAGGAGCAGATTGAAAGTATTATTGAACAACAGGAAAATCAACTAAAAGAGGGAAAAGATTTTGATGAAATTCTATTAAAAAATATAGTTTCAAGGGTAAAATTTTTAAAAAAAGATCTGAAAAGACAGCTTGTATTGATAAATCTTGCTAGAAATGTAGATGTATTGGGAAAAGATGTTAGAGATCTAATGATAAAAATAGAAACTATAAACTATAATTTCATAGAAAAACTATTAAATAGATATAATTCTCAATTAAAATTAAATAAAAATGAAATAGACCAATATTCTCAAATTATTAACTCTATAATTAGAGGTTTTAAAATGACTAATATCTTTTTTGATGACAATAGTGAAGATAACTTCTTTATAAAAGATATTGCAGAGGCAGAAAAAAGAATAAATCATAAGAGTTTTGATGAAGGGATATATTTTATATATAAGAGCATATTAAAAATGTTAAAATAAATTTTAAAATATAAAGCATAATCAGGAGGTTAAAGATGAAGAAAATATTGGGATTGCTTTTAATATTAAGTAGTTCTGTGTTTGCTAGAGAGATTACTTTGGATCAAGCTATTCAAATGGCTCTAGAAAATAGTAAGGAGATAAAAATCTCTGAAAAAGATGTAGAAGTTTCAAAATTAAAAGTGGGAATGGCTTTTAAAGATGCTTTACCAAGTGTTGTATATAGTGGTTCATATACAAGAAGTGAATATGATCGTAAAATGTATAGACACGGTTGGGAAGAGAATCAAGTTGATAGAAAAGGTGGATATACTCAAACAATAACTATATCACAACCTATATTCCAAGGAGGAGCAGTACTTGGAGGAATAAAAGGTGCTCAAGCCTATAAAAAAATCTCTAATCTTCTATATATGGGAGAGAGAAGAGATGTAAGACTTGAAACAATTTTAAATTATTCAAATATTGTAAAATTTGAAAAGGATTTAGAAGCTCTTGAAGCATCTCATAAAGAGTTAAAAGCTAGATATGAAAAACAAAAAGCTCAATTAGATTTGAGATTAATAACTAAGACAGATATTTTAAAAACAGAATATTCAATGTTAGAAGTTGAATCTCAAATTATTGGAACAAAAAATAGAATAGAGATTGAAAAAGAAAAATTAAGAATAAAAACAGGTTTAGTAAATGATAAAAATATAGAAGTAGTAGAGTTTACAGTACCTGAAAATTTAAGCAGAAATATAGATTTTGCTAAAGATAAACATCAAGCTTTAACAGAAAGTATAGGAGCTCTTACTGCTAAATACTATGTAGATGCAGCAGATGCTTCAAAGATGATTTCTAGAGCAGATATGTTACCAAAAGTTAATGCTTTTGCAAGTTATGGAACTTCAGAAAGAACAAAATACAATCCAACAATTGATGAAGCAGAGTGGAGAGGTGGAGTTCAAGTTACATGGAATGTATTTGAGTTTGGAAAAAATTATGATAATTATAGAGTAGCTTCAATCACTAAAGAACAAGAGGAGTTAAGAGAGAAGAGTTCTAAAGATAATATTGGAGTTAATGTAACTGATGCTTACTTAGAGCTTATAAGAATGGAAAAAGAGAGAAGTTCTAAAGAAAGAGCTATGGAAGCAGCTGTTGAAAACTTTAAAATGGATCAAGAGAGATATGATGCTGGACTTATATCAACAGTGGATTTCCTATTATCTGAAACTCAAATGAGAGAGGCAAAAGTTGCATATAACCAAGTTGTAGTTGATTATCTATATGCCTTTGAAAAATATAGATCAATGCTTATTTAAAAAAATTTAGAGGAAAAAGTTTTTAGAGTTAGACTGTAAAAACTTTTTTCTGATGTTTAAAGAAAGTAAATTAAAACATTTAGATAAATTAGGAGGAAGTTATGAAAAAATTAGGTTGTTTAGTAATTTTACTAACAATGGTAATGACAGGTTGCGGAAAAAAAGAAGAGAAAGTGATAGAAGAGAAGGTTAAATATGTAATAACAGAACCAGCAACAGTTAGAAAGATGAATCAAATATTTAAATCTGATGCTGTATTAGAACCTAAAAATAAAGTTGACCATAAAACAGAACAAGGTGGAACAATAGAAAAGATTTTAAAAAGAAATGGAGATAAAGTAAAAAAAGGAGAGTTAGTAATGGAACTTTCTGACTCAGCTACTGAATCAGCATATTTCTCAGCAAAAGCTAACTATAATTCATCTTTATCAGCTATGAATATAGCAAAAAATAACTATTTAAAATTTAAAAATCTATATGAAAAACAATTAGTTTCATACCTTGAATATGTTGGTTATGAAAATACTTATGTAGGAGCAAAGGGAAGTTACGAAGCAGCAAAGGCATCTTATGAAGCAGCTAAAAGTGACTATAACAAACTATTTAGAAGAGCTGAAATAGACGGTGTAGTAGGAAATCTATTTGGTAAAGTTGGAAATGAGATTGCAGCAAGTGAAGTTGTATTTACAGTTGTAGATGATACTACTATGGAAACTTATGTTGGATTCCCTGCTGAATGGCTAACTCAAATTCAAGTTGGACAAGGAATAGATGTTGAAGTTGGAGCATTAAATAATAAAAAATATGTTGGAAAAATTCTTGAAATCAACCCAATAGCTGATTCAGTAACTAAAAAATATATGATTAAACTTGGAATTGATAATAAAGAAAAAGATATTAAAGATGGTATGTATGCTTATGTAACTGTTCCAGTTGGAGAAGTAAATGTATTATCTGTTTCTGATGAATCAATATTTGTAAGAAACCTATTAAGCTATGTATTTAAAGTTGAAGATGGAGTAGCAAAAAGAGTAGAGGTAAAAACTGGAGCTACAAACTTACCTTATACAGAAATCTCATCTACAAGTTTAAAAGAGGGAGATAGAGTAGTAGTAAAAGGAATATTTGGACTAGAAGAAGGAAATAAAGTAGAAGAAAATCCAGAAGCAAAATAATTTTTTCAATTTAAAATAAGAGGTGAAATAATAAATGACTTTAGCAGGTTTATCAATACGTAGACCAGTAGCTACTACAATGGTTATGATATCTGTAATGTTCATCGGGCTTATGGCAATGTTTTCAATGAAATCAGAGCTATTACCTAATATGGATATTCCAGTTGTTACAGTAAGTACAACTTGGAACGGAGCTGTTACAGAGGACGTAGAAACTCAAGTTACAAAGAAAATAGAAGAGATACTTCCAAACGTTGAAGGGATAGATAAAATAGAATCAACTTCAGCTTATGGAAGATCACAAATAATAGTAAAATTTGATTATGGAATAGATGCAGATGATAAGGTAACAGAAATTCAAAGAGAATTATCAAAAATTGCCAATGATCTGCCTAGTGATGCTGATACTCCGATAGCTAAAAAGGTAGAAGCAGGAGCAGGAAATATTACAATGGAAATTATGATGAGTGCTCCTAATAAACAAGAATTAAGTAGTTTCGTTGAAGAGTACTTAAAACCTAAATTTGAAAGCTTACCAGGTATTGGACAAGTTCAAGTATTTGGTAACCCAGATAAACAAGTTCAAATTCAAGTAGATAGTGATAAACTTGCTACTTATAATCTATCACCAATGGAATTATATAATATGATTAGAATGTCAAGTTTAAATGTACCATTGGGAACTATTGGAACAGGAAATAAAGATATAATAGTAAGATTTATGGGAGAATTAAACTATATTGACACTTTTGAAGATATGATACTTCATAGTAATGGTAATACTTTAAGAGTAAAAGATGTAGCTGATGTTGTATTAACAACTGAAGATCCAAGTGACATTTCATACCTTTCAGGAGATGAATCAATAGCAGTAGTTGTTGAAAAATCTTCAGATGGAAGTACAATTGAATTGAATAAAAGAGCTACAGAAGCTCTAGAAAGTTTAAGATCAATTATGCCACCAGAAACAAAGTATGAAGTTCTACTTGATACATCAGAAGATATTAATAAGTCAATTTCAAACGTTAGTAGTACAGCAGTTCAAGGGCTTATACTTGCAACATTAGTATTGTTATTCTTCTTAAAAAATGTAAGAGCAACACTTCTAGTATCAACAGCTCTTCCAGTTGCAGTAATATTTACATTTGCATTCCTTGCATTAAATGGAACATCTCTTAACCTTATTTCATTGATGGGATTATCAATTGGGGTAGGGATGCTGACAGATAACTCAGTTGTTGTTGTGGATAATATTTATAGACATATGACAGAGTTAAAATCTCCAGTAATGGAAGCTTCAGATAATGGAACAACAGAGGTTGCTATGTCAGTTATAGCTTCAGCTTTAACAACAATGGTAGTATTTATCCCTATACTATTTATTCCAGGTATAGCAAGAGAGATATTTAGAGACCTAGCATACTCAATAATATATTCAAACTTGGCAGCAATAATAGTTTCATTAACATTGATTCCAATGCTTTCAAGTAGATTCTTAACAAATAAAACTGACGTAACTAAAGAAGGAAAAATCTTTGGGGCAGTTAAAGCTAAATATCTAAAACTTATTAACTGGGCTATAACTCATAGAGGAAAAACAATGCTTATAACAATAGCTATATTTATCTTCTCTATGGTAACTGTGCCTAGATTCTTAAAACTTGAATTTATGCCAAAACAAGACCAAGGTAGATATTCAATAGTTGCTGAATTAGGAAATGGATTAGATCTTGAAAAAGCAAAAGCAACAGCTAAAGAGATAGAAGATATAGTTGTAAAAGATCCTAATACAAAGAGTTATTTCGTTATTATTCAAAAAGATAGTTTCTCAGTAAACGTAGATATTGGTAAAAAAGATGAAAGAGATATATCAGTATTTGATATAATCAATGATTTAAGACCAGTTGTAGAAAAAATTCCAGGAGTAAGAACAAACCTATCTGAAAACTTTGCAATAGGAGCACAACAAAGAGATGTTCAATTGGATATAGTTGGAGCAAACTTAGAAGAAGTTAAAGAAGTTGGAAAGAAAGTTCTTGATGGTATTAGCCAATATCCAGGAGCAGTTGACGTTAAATCGACATTGGATCCAGGTAGTACAGAAGCTAGAGTAGTTTTAAATAGAGATAAGATCAGAAGTTATGGAATCAATCCATCTACTATTGCTCAAACATTAAACTACTTCATACTTGGAGGAGATAGAGGAGATACAGTTACTGTTAAAACTGGAGTTGAAGAGATAGATGTATATGTAAGACTTCCAAAAGAGAAGAGAAGTGATATCTCAATTCTTCAAAACTTAAATATTAAAATAGCTGATAATAAATTTATAAAACTTTCTGACGTTGTAGATATAGTAATGGCAGAGGGATCAACAGAGTTAAATAAAACAGATAGAATTTATAGTGTAAGTATCTCTGCAAATGATGGTGGAGTAGGTATGAAAGCTATTCAAGATAAGATGGTAGAAGCATACAATAATAGTAACCCACCAGAATCAGTAGCATATAGATGGGGAGGAAGTTCTGAAAACCTAAGTGATTCAACAAGCCAATTAGGTATGGCTTTAGGAATTTCAATCTTCTTGATCTATGCATTACTTGCTGCACAATTTGAAAACTTTGTACTTCCAGTAATTATCATAGGATCTATTCCATTAGCTCTTATTGGAATTGTATGGGGATTATTAATAATGAATCAACCTATTGATATAATGGTTATGATAGGATTAATACTACTTGCAGGGGTTGTTGTAAACAATGCCATTGTACTTATTGACTTCATTAAGATGACTAGAGAAAGAGGAAGCGAAAGAACAGAAGCAGTTGTAGAATCTTGTAGAACAAGATTGAGACCTATTTTGATGACAACAATGACAACAGTACTAGGAATGTTACCACTTGCATTAGGAATAGGAGAAGGAGCAGAAATTTATAGAGGAATGGCAATAACAGTTATGTTTGGACTTTCGTTCTCTACACTTTTAACATTGGTTGTAATACCTATTTTATATACATTGATAGAAGATATGAATAATGCTATTTTAAAATTCTTGAAAAAAATATACAATGGTATTATGAACATGTTACCTAAAAAATTAAGTGGAAGAGAGTAAAAAGGGGGACTTAGCATGACTGATGGACACTATAATTACAAAATGATATTTGTTAATATCAATGAATCTCAAAAAACAAGATTAGAAGATTTCTTTGATGAGATTAAATTCTACTACTATACTGTTCAAAAAAAAGTAGAAAGTGTATGGGACGCTAAAATAAAACATAAAAATTCATTGACTTGGCCAGGAACAGATTGTGTATTTATTTTAACTGTACCAGAAAAAAATCTAGATAAAATGCTAAAACACTTAAAAACTTTTAGAATGTCTCTACCTCAAGGAATTGTTATGACAGCTGGAGTAATTCCTGTTGATAGAATTATAATAGATTTTATGAATGAGGATATTACACCAGATGAAGAGATGTTGAAGAAACTAAAGAAAAAACACGGAGTAAACTAAGGGTAACTAAGAAGGGAACTAAGCGATAAGTTTAGTTCCCTTTAAATTTTGCTAAAAAATATAAATTGCTTAAACTATAATTTATCATTCTAATTTACGTTTACAAAACTTATATTTTTTAACATCAATTTGACTCCATGTCAGTGAATAAAGAATCCCTAGGCTCATTCCGTTGAAAATGCAAAACTCACTCGCAAGCTCGCTCAAACACGTTGCATTTTCTTAACTTCATTTCGCTAAGGACTTCTAATATTCACTTCTAAATTACGTCAACTTGATGTTAGGGATAAATTTATTTTTAATATTCCTAATATCAGCTAAATGTAATTTAGAGAAGAATATTAGAGAGAGTTACGAAAGCTGACGCTAAAAATTCCGACGTGTTTGAACGAAGTGAGTTTCGGAATTTTAGTCAGATGAGTTTTACTCTCTCTTTATTCTTTGACATGGAATTTAGCTGATATTTAAAAGAAATAGAGATAACTTAACTTGATTAATAATCGCAAATAACAAAGGTACTTTGTCAAAACCTAGCAATGTGCTAGATAACTGAGCTTAGTTAGCTAAATTATAGTTTAGATAATAATAAAAAGGAAGCTCAATTAGAGCTTCCTTAAAAAACATTATTATTTTGCAAGTGCGTTTTTAACAGCTTCTTTAAATCCTTGAGAAGTGTAAGTTGCTCCAGCAACATCATCAACTTCAACTGATTGTTTTTCAATAATAGCAGCTGTTAATTTTTCAATAGCAGGTTCAGCTATTCTTTTAGTTTCTTTCATTTCAAGAACTTTTATAGTTGTGATTTTATCTCCTTCTACTTCAACAGAAACTTTGATGTCATCTTTGTATCCAAATCCAACACCTTCTTTAGCCACAGCAAAAGCTGCAACAGATGAAACTACTAATATAGCAGCAACGAATAATTTTTTCATTATAATCCTCCTAATTTAAATAACTTTCTTATGATAGTGCAGCTTGACAAAGTCCGCAACCTGTACAAACATGTCCAGCAAAAGCAACCTTTTGAGCTCCAGCTTTTTGAGCTTTTCTTATTTCAGCCATAGGTCCTTCACCTTCACCAGTAACATGTTTCTTTAACATTTCAACTAGGTTATCCATACAAGAAGTATATCCTGCTAATGGAGCTCCTGAACAATAGTTATCATCTAATAATTCGATTACTCTTTCAACTTCCATACCAGGTAAAAGTTTTCCTATAGCAGCAAGGTTTCCAGGACATCCTTTAACAGCTGAGAAAGATACGATTTTTCCATCTTTAACAGATACTGTCATTTCAGTAGAGCAAACTCCATAAGTTTTTTCAGTAAAAGTAACGTCTTTGTTTATAACCTTTGCAAGAGAAACTTGTTGAACTAAAAGTACACCAGCAAGGATAGCAATTGATTTTTTCATAAATAACCCTCCAAGATTAAAAAAATAATATAAATATAAATAAAATAGCTATATTAGTATACAATATTTTCTAAAAAAAAGCAACTAAAAATAGTTGAGAACAGAAAATAAAAATCTTTTATAAAAAAACAGTTGTTAGTGAAAAAATATTTTTTTATTTTTGTAATTTGAATAATTGTTTAATTATATTTTTTATGTTACACTAATCTTACAAATATTGTTATTCTAATAAGTTAGTATATGATAAAGTGTATTTATGGAGGAAGAGAAAATGAATGCAGAGCAATATATAAAAGAGATTATAGAAAAAGTAAAAATTAAAGATAAAGGAGAGGAAACTTTTATTCAAGCAGTAGAAGAGGTTTTAACAAGTTTAACTCCTTTTATAGAGCAAAATCCTCAATATATTGAAAATAATATTTTAGAGAGAATTACTGAACCAGAGAGACAGATAATTTTTAAAGTACCTTGGGAAGATGACAATGGAAAAATTCAAGTAAATAGAGGGTTTAGAGTAGAATTTAATGGAGTTTTAGGACCATACAAAGGGGGACTTAGATTTCATCCATCAGTAGCATTGGATTCTATGAAGTTTTTATCTTTTGAACAAACATTTAAAAATGCTTTAACTGGACTTCCAATTGGTGGAGGAAAAGGAGGAAGTGATTTTAATCCTTTAAATAAATCAGATAGAGAGATAAAAAGATTCTGTGAAAGTTTTATGAATGAGTTGTATCGTCATATTGGACCTGATAAAGATGTACCAGCTGGAGATATAGGAGTTAGCGGAAAAGAGATAGGATATCTATTTGGACATTATAGAAGATTAAAAGGGGCATATGAAAATGGTGTTATCACAGGAAAAGGATTTAACTATGGTGGAAGTAGAATAAGACCAGAAGCTACTGGATATGGTGTAACATATTTTGTTCAAGAGATGTTAAAAGATATGGGAGAAACTATTGTAGGAAAAAAAGTTGCTGTTTCAGGTTATGGAAATGTTGCTTGGGGAGCTTGTAAAAAGATAACAGAGTTAGGTGGAAAGGTAGTAACTATTTCTGGAAAGGCTGGATATATTTATGCTCCAAATGGTTTAACTGAGGAACAAGTAGAGTATATGCTAGTTTTAAGAAGTAATAGAGATGTTACTTTAAAAGATTTTGGAAGTAAATTTGGGCTTGAATTCTTTGAAGGAAAGAAACCTTGGGAAAGAAAAGTTGATATAGTTATCCCTTGTGCAATTCAAAATGAATTAAACTTAGATGATGCAAAAGAGATCTTAGCAAATCAAGTTAAAATAGTGTGTGAGGGAGCTAATATGCCTTGTACTCCAGAAGCAATAGAATTATTTGAAGAAAATAATATATTATATGCACCTGGAAAAGCAGCTAATGCTGGTGGAGTTGCAGTTTCAGCTCTTGAAATGAGCCAAAATAGTATGAGATATCAATGGAGTGCTGAAGAGGTTGATGCAAAGCTTCATGAAATAATGAAAGATATCTATGAAAAATCAAAAGAGATGAGTGAAAAATACAATGTGTCTCTAGCCAAAGGAGCAAATATTACTGGATTTAAAAAAGTTGCAGACACTATGATAATGCAAGGAAATTATTAAAAATAAATAAATTTTTGGGAGAACCAAATAATACTTGGTTCTTCTTTTTTTTTGAGGTAAAATATAGATGTATGTATTAAATTTTAGGAGGAATTAAATGTATAAAATAGTAGAGAAAAAATGGTTGACTCCAATAATTTGTTATATGGATATAGAGGCAAAAGATCTAGCTAATTCAGCTCAACCAGGGCAATTTCTTATAGTTAAAACAGATGAAAGAGGAGAGAGAATACCTTTAACAATATGTGATTATGATAGAGAAAAAGGAACAGTAACAATAGTTTTTCAAGTGGTAGGAAAAAGTACACAGGATATGGCAAAATTAGAAAAAGGAGAAAGTTTTTCTGATGTAGTAGGACCATTGGGGCAGCCAAGTGAACTTATTCATTTAGGAGAAGAGGAGTTAAAAAACAAGAAGTATATCTTTATAGCAGGGGGAGTTGGAACAGCTCCAGTTTATCCTCAAGTTAAATGGATGAAGGAAAAAGGTTGCGATGTAGATGTTATCATTGGAACTAGAAGTAAAGAGACTCTTATTTTTGAAGAAGAGATGAAAGCAATTGCAAAAAATCTATATGTGTGTACAGATGATGGAAGCTATGGTAAAAAAGGACTTGTAACAGATATGTTAGATGATCTATTAGCAGCGGGAAAACATTATGATCATGCAGTTGTAATAGGACCAATGATTATGATGAAATTTGCTTCAAAAAAATGTAGAGAGAATAACATCCCTAACACAGTAAGTTTAAATCCATTGATGGTAGATGGAACAGGAATGTGTGGAGCTTGTAGAGTTACTATTGGAGATAAGGTTAAATTTGCTTGTGTAGATGGACCAGAATTTAATGGTGATGATGTAAACTTTGATGAAGCAATGAGAAGACAAAATATGTATAAAACAGAAGAGGGAAGAAATATTCTAAAGATAGAAGATGGAGAAACTCATGAAAACCCTGCTTGTCCAAATCATGAGCCTACATTTGAACCTAAAAAAAGAGTTCCAGTAAGAGAACAAAATCCAGAGATAAGAAATAAGAATTTTGATGAAGTTTGTTATGGATATAATTTAGTAGAGGCACAAGCAGAGGCTGCAAGATGTTTAAATTGTAAAAATCCTCTATGTACTAAAGGATGTCCAGTTTCAATAGATATTCCTGGATTTATTCAAAAGATAAAAGAGGGAGATATATTAGGAGCAGCTAAAATAATTACAAAATATTCAAATCTTCCAGCAGTATGTGGAAGAGTGTGCCCTCAAGAAACTCAATGTGAGGGAAAATGTATTTTAGGAGTAAAAGGAGAGCCAATAGCTATAGGAAAACTTGAAAGATTTGTTGGAGATTGGATAATTGAAAATAAGATTGACTTTGAAGTTGAAGAGAAAAAAGATGAGAAAGTAGCTATTATAGGTGGTGGTCCAGCAGGGCTTACAGCAGCTGGAGATTTGGCAAAAAAAGGATATCAAGTAACTATATTTGAGGCACTACACAAATTAGGTGGAGTTTTAAGCTATGGAATTCCTGAATTTAGATTACCTAAAGAAAAAGTAGTAGATAAAGAGATAGAAAACTTAAAACAACTTGGAGTAGAGTTTAAAACAGATAGTGTTATTGGAAGAACATTTACAGTTGATGAATTATTAGATGAAAAAGGATATTCAGCAGTATTTATAGGAAGTGGAGCAGGACTACCAAGATTTATGAATATACCTGGAGAGAATTATAATGGTGTTATTTCAGCAAATGAGTTTTTAACAAGGGTAAATCTTATGAGAGCCAACAAAATTGATTATAACACTCCTGTTAAAATAGGTAAGAGAGTAATCGTAGTAGGTGGTGGAAACGTGGCTATGGATGCTGCTAGAACGGCTAAGAGGCTAGGTGCAGATACTACTATTGTATATAGACGTGGAGAAGCAGAACTTCCAGCTAGAAGAGAGGAGATTCACCATGCAAAAGAGGAAGGGATAAAATTTGAATTTTTAGTTTCTTCTACTGAAATAATTGCAGATGAAAAAGGTTGGGTAAAAGAGGTTAAATGTATAAGAATGGAGCTTGGAGAACCAGATGAAAGTGGAAGAGCAAAATTCTCAGTTATACCTGATAGTGAATTTATAATGGAAGTAGAAACAGTTATAATGGCATTAGGTACATCACCAAATCCATTGATAGCATCAACAACTAATAATTTAGTAACAAATAGATGGCATGGAATAGAAGCTGATGAAGAAACAGGAAAAACTTCAAGAGAGGGAGTTTTTGCTGGTGGAGATGCTGTTACAGGAGCAGCAACAGTAATTTTAGCTATGGAAGCAGGAAAGAAAGCTGCTATTGAAATTGACAAATATTTGAAAAGTAAGAAATAGTTAAAGATAAAAAAAGAGCTAGAGGATGCAAAGCATCCAATAGCTCTTTTTAGATTATATGAGTAAGAGGCATAAGAATAATTCCAGCAAAAATTGCCATAAGAGCCTCTTTAGAATATCCATACTGTTTAGAACTTGGCAATAATTCCTCGATAGCAATATAAAGCATAATTCCAGAGATAACTCCAAATATCATTCCCAATGTTAAACCGTTAATAAATGGTTTTAAAACTAGGAAAGCAAGGAGAGCTCCAATAGGTTCAGCTATACCAGATAGAAAAGTATATTTAAAAGCTTTTAACTTGCTACCAGTAGCAAAGTATATTGGCATAGCCACTGAAATTCCTTCAGGAATATTGTGCATTGTAATAGCAAGAGCAATAGAAACACCTAAAGTCAAATCTTCATATCCAGCCATAAAAGTTGCTATTCCTTCAGGAAAGTTATGTAACCCAATAGCAAGAGTAGAGACAAATCCCACTCTAAAAAGATTTTCATGTTTTTTTCCATCCCCATCAGGTTCAGGCTCATGTGGAACAAATCTATCCAACATTGCAGCAAAAAGAACCCCTACAAGAAGGAAAACTACACTTAGAAAAATACCAAGTTTTTCATTATAATATTCACTTAAAAGTTGAGTTGCATTAGGTAGTAAGTCAGTAAAAGAAACACTTAACATAACTCCTCCAGCAAACCCTAATGAAACAGTAACTAATTTTTCACTTTTTTTATTAGCAAAAAAGATAGTAAGAGCACCTAATAAAGTTGACATTCCAGCAAAGAAAGACAAAATTAGAGCTCTTAAAGCAGCATCTTCAAACATAATATCCACATCCTTTCTATATTTTAGTTGATTTACGAAAGTGACATAAGATTTCCTTTAATTAATTTATCTTTTTAAAAGTTCATAACTATTAGATATAGTAGGCATTTTTAGAACATCAAGCATTCTCTCTAATAGAACCCCCTCACGATTTGGATATTTGAAACCATAACTAGCTAAGATACATTGTGTAATAAATTGTACCCCTCTCTCAATAGCTATTGGTAAACTATCCCCTTGAAGTAAACTTCCAATTACAACACTTGTGTAGGCATCTCCAGTTCCTGGATAAGAAGCAGGAATATATTTACAGCTAACTTTCCAAAATACATCATTTTCTTTGTCATAAGCTATAACATTTGTTTTTCTATCAGCTTTATGAGAATTTTCATCTGGAACACTTGTAGCAATAACTATTTTAGGTCCCATATTTGCTAACTCAACAAGCCATTCTTTAACTTCTGATTCACTTATCTCTTTCTTATATGGTTTATTTAGTAAAAAAGTAACTTCAGTAAAGTTTGGAGTGATAATATCAGCTTTACTAATTAATTTTTTCATCTCTTCAACCATTTCATTATTCATAGTTCCATATAATTTACCATTATCTCCAAGTACAGGATCTACAACAGTAAGATTATTTTTGTGACCAAAGAAATCTATAAAATCAGCAACTATTTTCATCTGTTTAGGTGAACCTAAAAAACCTGAGTATATACAATCAAATTCAAGGTTTAAACTTTTCCAATGTGCTATATGTTGTTCCATATAATCAGTAAGATCAAGAAAACTATAACCTTCAAATCCACCAGTATGGCTAGATAAAACTGCTGTTGGTACAGGACAAACTTGTACTTTCATACTAGATAGTATAGGAATTATACTTGTTAAAGAAGATCTTCCAAATCCAGATAAATCATGTATAGCAGCTACTTTTTTTACAATATTTTCCATTTTAACTCCTTTATTTCAATCTGTAAGTTTTTATTCCTTTGTAAAGGATACAGTTTATTTTTTCATCATTTTCTAATTTATCAAAGATGTTGTATTCAAGTTTTTCTTTTCTTGATTCTAAAAAGCTATTGATTTCAAATTGGTTCATAGGGTGACGTCTAATTATATTAAGAATAGCCTCATAAGAATCTTCAATTTCACTGAAAAACTCTCCAGAACTTAGCATATCAATAGAAATTCCTCCAAGTTCTTCAACAGCATATTTCATCTCCTCTTGAGAGACAACTTTTACAAAATTTTCAGCAGGGGGTCTTACAGGAGTATTTAAATATACTTTGTCATATTTTATTTTTTTTAAAATTTCTTTAAAATGTTCAATTGAATTTTTATCACAGTTTATTCCTGATATAAGCATTATTTCAAGTAGTAATTGCCCTTTGTACTCCTTTGAAAACTCAATTAATCCCTCAAGTTCATCTTTAAAGTGGATAGTTCCTAGAGGTCTATCAATTTTTTTTGCTGTTTCTTCATTATAACCATCTATTGAAGGTAGTACAATATCAGCATTCATTAACTCATCTCTTACCTCTTTTGAACTGAGTAGAGCTCCATTTGTAATAACAGCAACAGGTTTATCAGAGATTTTTTTAACTTCTTTAATTAATTCACCAAGTTTTGAGTAGAGAGTAGGTTCACCTTCCCCAACAATAGTTATAACATCAAAATCAAAAGTTTCTTTTAAGTATTGTTTAAATTCGTTGATAATATCTTCTAAAGGAAAAAATTCTTTTCTTTCTCCAGTCATTTTATCTGTTCTACCTAATTGGCAGTAGATACATGAATAATTACAAGTTTTACGAGGAATAGGACTTATTCCTAAAGATTTTCCCAATCTTCTAGATGGGACAGGTCCAAAAATGTATTTTAACTCCATATTAATGATGCCGTTGCCAAAAATCTATAAAAATATAGAAATTTGTTTATTTCCTTCTTCATAGAATCCGATTTTGC
>JADYUE010000026.1 GCA_021531615.1 Fusobacterium varium
TACTTGTTGTAACTTGATGAAGATAGTTATTTCTAATATTTGTTAATTTCCTATGTATTAGTTTTGTCGTTTCCTCTAATTTTTCTATATTTTTAGTTTTTATAAATTGGCAACTTCCACCCCCTTCTTTTTTAATTTTATTCATCTCATATTTTCTACTTATTTGTCTTTGTTTCTGCTTTAATCTTTTTTCTAATTTTTTAACTTTTTTAGTTTTATTAATATTTTTAAAAACTTTTCCATCTGAACAAATAGCCAAATCTTTTAATCCTAAATCTATACCTAATGAAATATCTGTTAATTCTTCTTGTTTTTTATCAACTTCTATTCCAACAGATATATACCAATATTTATTATCATAAGTAATTCTAGGATTGTTATATTTAACATCCCTTGGTATTTGTTCGTTTGTTTTTATCCAACCTACTTTTTCAATTAATACTTTTTTCTCTTTAACTTTTAATTTTATAGGATCATTATAAAAACTAGGTTTACTTTTCTTTTTACTCTTAAATTTTGGCTTATTAGCTAAACCTTTAAAAAAATTTTTATAGGCATTACAAGCGTCTTTTACAGCTTGTTTAGTAACATTATTTGATACTTCATTTAACCAAGTTAGTTCTAATCTCTTTAATTGAGTTAATTCTTTTCTGATAATTCCATCGCTAATAAATTTACCACCATTTCTATAATTTTCTTCCTGTTTCGCAAGAGTATAATTATAGATAAACCTAGCAGTTCTTACAGATTGCCACAATTTTTGTTCTTGCTCTTTAGTTGGATAAAGTCTAACTTTCTTTGTAAGTATCATTTTTTAATAACTCCTTAATTATTTTTTACTTTAATTAGTATTGTATAACAAACTATAAACTGTTTAGATATTATTATATAAATTTATATATTTTTAATAACGGTTTTGACCCTCCTAATATTAGAAATCTTCCTTTAGATTATACAATATTTTTAAGAAATAAGCTATAAACTATATTTTACAAATTAAAAAAATAAAATATTTACAAAAATAGTTTTCAAAAAAAGAAAATTATTTTTAAAGTTAGTTAAGTATTTTTAAAATATTGAAAGTTTGCGTTAAAATGTAATAAAAAATGCTTAAATTTTTATTAAAAAATATAATTTTATCACTTTATTACAAAAAATAAGAGATATATAAGGTAGTAAACAGGTTCATACTGTTTCATAAGAAGAAAAATAAGAAAAAAATTTAAAACACTGGAATTTAACTAAAAGTCAACTGTTATAAAGGTTTGGTGAGAAAATATCGTTATTTTAAGGATTTTATTATTTTTTTACCTTTGGAGATAATAGAAATAACTGTTATAATTAACATATAAAGAAATAATAGTTTATTTACGAATATTAAAAAAATCTACTTTTTGATTTTTATAAATGATATTTGTTTAAGGAGGGTGAGATGGTAAGTTCCCAAACAATAAAAAGTGCACAACAAGGAAATGAAATGGCAATACAAGAGATATTCTCTAAATTTAAGAATATTATTCAGATGAGAACTAAAAATTATTTTTTCTATGGTGGAGATAGAGAGGATGTTATTCAAGAGGCTATGATTGGTTTGCTAAAAGCTATAAATGGTTATGATGAGAATAAAACAGCATCTTTTACAACATTTGCTATTTTATGTATAAAACGTCAAATAATAACAGCTATAAAAAGTTCTAATGCAGGAAAAAATAGAATTTTGAATATGGCAATGATAAATCCTGAAACAGAGGATACTTCAAATATTAGTTATTCTAATAAATCTTTTAATTTTTATAATCCAGAAGAGATTGTAATGGGGAAGGAGAGATTTAGAGAGTTAAATAGATATTTAAAAACTAATCTTAGTAAAATGGAAAATGAGGTTTTTGAATATATGTTAGCTGAAATGACATATACAGAGATAGCTGAAAAAACAGGAAGAACACCTAAATCAATAGATAATAGTATTCAAAGAATAAAGAAAAAACTAAATAAATTTTTAGAAGAATATGACAAAGAATAGGAAATACTAAAAATGAGGCATATTTAAAAGAAATAAGAAAAATTTCTCATCTCTTTTAAGTATGCCTCTTATCTTTTTTATTATTTTAAAAATTTTTTTACAATAGAACAATCATCTTCTGGAATTTCACTAGCATAAATCACTTTATTTCCCTCTATCATAACAAAGCAATATATATCTTCTCTATTCTTTTTTACAAAAATATTAACTTCTGTTTTTTGATCTTGACAATAGAATAAAATATTTTTAACCTTTTTATATGTTAATAAAAAATGTTTTGAACGATTGTTAAAAATATTTGCTGCTTCTTGTGGAGTTTTATATATTCCCACTATATGAGTATGATGATCATATTTTACAATTCCACCTTCAATTAACTCTTCGTTTTCAGCAAAAATATTGCAATAAAAAGAAAAGATAAGGGATAGAATAATTATTATTTTTTTCATAAAGCCCCCAAAAGTTTTAATCACATAAAACTAAAAAAATAGATTTTGTAATTACAAAATCTATTCTAAAAAAGTTATTTTCTTATTGGTGCGAAGAGAGAGACTTGAACTCTCACGTCTGGGACACTAGATCCTAAGTCTAGCGCGTCTGCCAATTCCGCCATCCTCGCATAAATAATTAAATTTTTAAATGGTGCCGCTTATCGGAATCGAACCAATCACCTACTGATTACAAGTCAGTTGCTCTACCAGATGAGCTAAAGCGGCACTTGATTTATAATAATGGCGGGAGCGACGAGGGTCGAACTCGCGACCTCCTGCGTGACAGGCAGGCGCTCTAACCAACTGAGCTACGCCCCCACTATTAATAACTATATGGTGGTCACAACAGGACTTGAACCTGTGACCCCCTGCTTGTAAGGCAGGTGCTCTCCCAACTGAGCTATGCGACCTTTGGAGTGGTACCCCGTAGGGGAATCGAACCCCTGTTTCCAGAGTGAAAATCTGATGTCCTTACCACTGAACGAACGGGGCAAAGTAAATGGTGCGTCATACAGGATTCGAACCTGTGACCACCTGATTAAGAGTCAGATGCTCTACCAACTGAGCTAATGGCGCTCGTGTCTGGAGCGGGAAACGAGGTTCGAACTCGCGACATTCAGCTTGGAAGGCTGACGCTCTACCAACTGAGCTATTCCCGCGGACAAGAATTATAATATCATAAAGTATAAAACTTGTCAAATATTTTTTTTATTTTTTTATAAAAAATTTTTCCTTTAATATTTCTTTCATAACTAAAACAAATCTTTCCTTGTTTTTCATATATAGAGGAATAATAATTTGTCTCCTATTAGTGGTAATTACATCTAATATAACTTGTAAGTTTTTTCCAAGTTTAGCTTCTTTTAAAGTACAAGACTCAACAACATTTAGATCAAGAACTAATTTTTCTCCAACTAAAGTTTTATTTTCAGTATCAACTGAAATTCTATAAAATAAAGTTGTTTTTAGTTGTTTTAGTCCCAAAAAGATAAAAATAAGTGCAAGGATACTTGGAAGAATTTTTAACTCATCTCCCTTTGATAGATAAGCTTGAAGCAATCCTATAAGAATAAGAGGAACTCCAATTCCAAGTCCACTGACAAGTTTTTTTATTTCAACAGAAAAATTTTCAATTTTTTTTAATTGAATTTTATCTGTTGAATCAATTTTTTTTACAAAATCTTCATAAAATAACATATATTCAATCTCCTTAAAATATTTATTTGAATATATTATAGCATAAATAAATTTAGAATAAACTATAATTTATAATCCTAATAATTAAAGTAAAAATATTATTATCTCTAACATCAAGTTGACGTAATTTGGAAGTGAATATTAGAAGCCCTCAGCGAAATGCAGTTAAGAAAATGCAACGTGTTTGAGCGAGCTTGCGAGTGAGTTTTGCATTTTCAACGGAATGAGCCATAGGGATTCTTTATTTACTGACATGGAGTCAAATTGATGTTAAAAAAGAAATATAGATAACTAAAATTGACTAATAGTCGCTAATGCAAAGGTACTTTGCTGTAAAACTAATGATATATTAGAGAACCTAGCTTAGTTAGATAAATTATAGTTTTATTTATATATGTTTATCTAAAGAGAATCCTCTTCCTTTAACTTGATTTACTTGATTGATGATAATAAAAGCCTTAGGATCAATCTCTTGTACTAATTTATTTAAAGAGTGCAACTCTCTTTTTGAAATAACACTCATAACAGCTTGTTGATTATTCTTTTTATAACCTGTTTGAATATCTATAAAAGTAGTTCCTCTATCAATTTTACTGTGAATATTTTCACTGATCTCTAAATATTTTTCACTAATTATCGTAACCATAAAATCATTTTTTCCATAGACAATAACTTTGTTAATAACCATAGTTGTAATTAAAACTATAATAATTCCATATAAGATCTGTTCTATATTGGAGAAGATCATTTGAGATAGAAGAATTGAAACATCAATAGCATAAAGAATAATAGCTATAGGAACACCTCTCTTCTTATTTAAAATAATAGCAGGAATATCAAGCCCACCAGTAGAGGCACCTACTCTTAAAACAATTCCTACTCCAGCTCCAACTAATAAAGCAGCAAAAATAGCAGACAATAAAGTATCAGAAGTAATGTGTTTTAATTTTTCAATATCTTTAAAATAATTAAGAAAAAATGGAAAAATAAAAGTACTGATTAAAGTAGTAGCTGCAAATTTTTTACCTAAAATAAATAATCCAGCTAAAAAAGTGACAATGTTGATAACAGCAACAGTGATAGCTATATCAATTCCTAAAAAATGTTGAACTGAGAGAGCAAGTCCAGTACTTCCTCCCATAATTAAACCATTTGGTATTACAAAAGTGGCTATTCCAAGAGCAAAGATTAGATTTCCTAAGATGATAAATAAAAAGTTTTTCATATATCATTCTCCTTTACTAAAAAAATAAAAAAACTCCCTTGACTATAAATAATTATTACATTATTTTTCTCAATTAATCAAGAGAGTTTTTAATATTTTATTGTTTTATAGATTATTATTTAACAAGATGAGTAATTTTATCATCTTTGAAATCTAAGTTATGAACAGAATTTATATATCTAACTGTTTTACTTTTTCCTCTTACAACAAGAGTTTGAGTTCTAGCTATACTTCCTTTTCTTTTAATTCCTTCTAAAAGATCTCCACCAGTTATACCAGTAGCAGAGAAGATAACCTCATCATCTTTAACAAGATCATCCATTCTTAGAACTTCTCCAACATTAAGTCCCATCTCTTCACATCTTCTTTTTTCAAATGTAGAGATTTTATCATTTTCTAAAGTAACACCTTTAACTTCGCTTCTTAGTTTAAGTCTTGCATTCATATCTCCACCAAGAGCTCTGATAACAGCAGCAGAGATAACTCCTTCAGGAGCTCCTCCAATACCATAAAGCATATCTACATCAGAATCAATAATACAAGTTAGTATTGAACCTGCAACGTCACCATCAGGGAGAGCATAAATTTTTATTCCTAGGTTTTGAAGATCTTTAATAATTTGTGAATGTCTTGGTTTGTCAAGAATAACAATCATAAGATCAGTTAAATCTTTATTTAAAGCTTTAGCTACATTGTGGATATTTTCCATAAGTGGTTTTTCTAAGTCAATAACTCCTTTTGCTTCAGGACCAACAATTAGTTTTTCCATGTACATATCAGGAGCTTTTAAGAAACTTCCTTTATTTGCAACAGCAAGTACTGTAATAGCATTAGCTTGTCCTTGTGCAGTCATTCTAGTTCCCTCTACTGGGTCAACAGCTATATCAACTGGAGAGCAGTAGTCATCTTCAGGTTCTCCTTCTTCTTCGCATTTATAGTAAGCTTTACCAACTTTTTCCCCTATATATAGCATAGGAGCTTCATCTATCTCTCCCTCTCCAATAACAATTTCACCATCAATAGCTACTCTGTTAAGCATAGTTCTCATAGCATCAACTGCTGCTTGATCTGCTGCTTCCTTATTTCCTCTTCCAACCCATTTGTAAGCTGCTAATGCTGCAGCCTCAGTTACTCTAGCAAATTCAAGTGCTAATTCTCTTTTCATTTTTCCTCCTACTTTTGATTTATTAATCTATAGATTTCTTCGCCCTCTTTTACCATTTGAAGTCTGTCACGAGAAATTTGTTCCCTTTTAAAATCATTTTCAAGAGCACTTATAGAATTATTATACTCCTCAATCCTATTTTTCTCCAACTGAATTTTTTCTAATATCATTTTTTTTTCATTGTTTAATTTATTTATTTTTACATAACTTCTATAAATTTGTGGTAAAAATAGATAAAAAACACCTAATAATATAACTATACAAAATATTTTGCTCTTGTTCATAAGATTTTCCTATTCCTCTGTAAGAGATTTTAAAGTTTCTTTCTTTAAAGCTTGAAGTTTTTTACTAATCATTCTTTTAGCCATTGGAGAGATTTTATCTACAAATAGAATTGCTTCAAGGTGGTCAAATTCATGTTGTACAACAATAGCTGGAAAACCTTCAAGTTCTTCAACAACTTTTTCTCCTTTTTCATTTAGGTATTCTATTCTTACTTTTTTAGGTCTTTCTACTTTTTTATAGATACCAGGAACACTTAAACATCCCTCTTCCCAATCTATAAGTTCTTCTGTAAGTGGAGTTATAACAGGATTGATAACTTTTCTTAAAGCTTCTCCTTCTCCACTCCAATCAGCAACAAACATTCTTTTATTAAGACCTACTTGAGGAGCTGCAAGTCCAACTCCCTTTGTTTCATACATAGTTTCAACCATGTTATCTAAAATCTCTTGAATTTTTTCATCAATTACCTCTACTTCTGTACTTTTTTCTCTAAGTATAGGATCTCCATATTTTTTTAATTCATAAATCACTACTTTCACCTCTATATATTATATTAAAATTTATATTAAATTTATTGGATCAACATCTATTACAATTCTAAATTTTGATTGAGAATGATATTTTTCTAATTTCTTTTCAAGTGTTTTTTTGAAAATAGAAATATTTTTTCTATCTCCTTTAATGAAAATATTATATCTAAATCTATCTTTAACTCTATAAACTAAACTTTTCATAGGTCCAAACATCTCTACATTATCATCAACTATATCATCAAAAAACTCATTTACAAATTTTTCTAACTCTTTTTCAAACTTTGATGATATTCCAATGTTGATTGTTTTAGAAAATGGTGGATACTCTAAAAGTTCACGATTAGATATTTCTTCATTATAAAATCCTTCATAATCATTTGTTTCTATTTTGTTAAAAGTATAGTGTTCTGGTTGATAAGTTTGAACAATAACTCTACCTTTTTTATCACCTCTACCAGCTCTACCAGCTACTTGAGTGACAAGTTGAAATGTCTTTTCACCAGCACGAAAGTCTGGAAAGTTTAAGGTAGTATCAGCATTGATAACTCCTACAAGGGTAACATTTGGAAAATGTAATCCCTTTGATATCATCTGTGTACCTATCATTATATCATATTTTTTATCTAAAAAGTCAAAATACATTTTTTCAAAGAATTCTTTATTCTTACTACTTTCAGAATCTACACGAATAACATTGGCAGAAGGGAAGTATTTTTTTACCTCTTCCTCTATTCTCTCTACTCCTTTTCCACTATGAATAAGATTAGTGCTTCCACATTTACTACAATGTCCAGTGTATTTTTTTACTCTTCCACAATAATTACATTTTAACACATTTTGGCTAGCATAAAAACTGCTTTTTATAGAACAATGAGAACACTCTTCTACATGCCCACAATCTTTACACTGAATATATGTAGAGTATCCCTTTCTGTTTAAAAGTAACATTACTTGTTCTCCCTTTAAGAGATTTAATTTTATCTCATCAAGGAGTTTTTTACTAAAAAATAGATCATCCTCTTTTTTCATATCTATTATTTCTATTTCTGGTAGTTGAATATTATTATAACGAGAGTTCATTTCAATCAATGTAAAAATATTTTTCTTAGCATAGTAATAACTTTCAACAGATGGAGTTGCAGAACCTAAAATCAGTTTAGCATCTTCAAGCTCAGCTCTCTTTATAGCTACATATTTAGCATTATATCTTGGATTATTATCTTGTTTGTAGGTGTTTTCATGTTCTTCATCCAATATAATATATTGTAAATTTTGAACAGGAGCAAGAATAGCAGATCTTACTCCTAAAACAATTTTTTTAGCACCAGAGTATATAGAGAACCACTCATCAGCTCTCTCTTTAGGAGATAGTTTACTATGAAGTATTGCTATACTCTCTTTAAATTCACTTTTAAATCTTTCTACCATTTGAGGAGTTAGAGATATTTCAGGAACTAAAAATATACTTCCCTTCCCCTTTTTAAAAGCCTCTTTTATTAGTTCAAGGTAGACCTCTGTTTTTCCAGAACCTGTAACTCCTTTAAGTAGATAAAATCTATTTTCTCCAGTAATAATTGTATCTTTAGCTTTTAGTTGTTCAGGAGTCAAAGTTATACTATTTTCATTAAGAGTATTTGAAAATATTTTTATTTCCTTCTCTCCCTCTTTTTCTTTTAAAACTTTCTTTACAGAAAAAACACCATCTTTTATTAATTTTTCCAATTCAATTTTAGAGAAACTGTTTTCTAAACTACTTTTAGGAAAAGCCTCTCTCTTTTTAAAATACTCTATTACCTCTAAAAATTTTGGATTCTCTATATAATTTATATCATACCAATAATTTAAACCTATATTTTTTTCATTGATATTTAATAATATCTCATTTTTTAGCATCTCTTTAATTATAGCACTTGTAAAGTGTCCATTTAAAGTACCACGTGAAACAGTTAATTTTTTTCTAATAAAATCTATCACTTTTTCAGAATATTTAGTATAAATTTTTTCAGAAAAGATATTTTCTATATCTGAAAAATAGTAGTAAGTATTATATTTAACTTTTAAATCTGATGGAAGAGCAGCAGTAAAAACTTGCTCAAAAGATGTTAAGTAATATTTTTTTATCCATATTAAAAGTTTTATATAATTTTTAGAAAGTTGAATTTCATTATCAAGTTTTTCAAGTATAGGAAGAACTTTAAAATCAATATTCTCTGGCTTATCTTCACATATAATTATACCAGAACGTTCTCTATTACGAAAGGAAACCTTGACTCTATCTCCTATTTCATACTGTGAATTTTCATCAGAGTAGGTGAAAAGTCCAGAAGTATTATCTACAAAAATCTTATAATATCTCATAGAAGCCTCCTTTCCTATTTTAAAATAACCTCTATTTGTTTGATGTTTTCTAAAGGTGTTCCAGCTACTGGTTTTTGAGAATCAACAAGCCCTTTACCAGATATTTTAACATCAATATTTGTATCTTTAAATATATATATTACATCTTTAGGACTTAATCCTTTTAAATCTGGCATCTCAACAGTTAATATATCTGTATTTCTATTAAGAGTTTCAATCTCAGTAGTTTCACTAATTTTAGATACATTTTGAGAGAGTATATTTTTATTTTTAGTTATTCTCTTAACAATTTCACCAAAAACAGGAGCAGCAGTAGCACCACCAAATTTTTCAAAAATAGTCTCCCCTTGTGGTTTCATAAACATTACTAAAACTAGATACTGTGGTTTGTCAGCAGGGAAAAATCCTATAAATGAAGCTAGATATTCATGTCTTATATATCCTCCACGAGTACTTAATTGAGCAGTACCAGTTTTACCTCCTACACGATATCCCTCAACAATACCTTTTTTTGCAGTTCCATCACTAACAACACTTTCTAATATCTCTCTCATATTAGCTGATATTTCAGGCGAGATAACTTGTCTAATAGGAGTAGGAAGATTTCTCCTAATAACAATATTATTTTCATCAGTTATTTTTTCTACAAGATATGGTTTATATAAAGTTCCACCATTAATAACAGCAGAAAAAGCAGTAGCAAGTTGAATAGGACTAACTACAATTCCTTGTCCAAAAGACATTGTGCTTTTTTTAAGTTTATCCCATTTTCTATATGGAGTAGTATAAGGTTTTATTTCAGCAGGAAAGTCAACTCCTGTTCTATCATACAATCCAAAAGCTTTTAGATACTTTTCAAAAGTTTCATCAGTGAAAGTATCACCAATAAGTACCATTCCAACATTACTAGATTTTTTTAAAACCTCGTCAGTTGTCAAAACTCCCTTAGTACTTCTAGAACTTTCTCTAATAGTATGTCTATATTTTTTGATAGTTCCATCTTTAACATCAAATTTGCTGCTCCTTTTTATTAAACCTTCATTTAAAGCAGAAGCTACAATTATAGGTTTAAAAGTAGAACCTGGCTCAAATTGGTTTTGAAATATAGGATTTCTTAAGGCTCTTTTTTTTCTAGTAAAAGCAGCAGTTGCTAAAATCTTACCATTATTAGGATCCATAATTATTCCATAAGCTTCTTCAGAACTAGAAGAGATAAATTTTTTCTTAACCTCATCATTTAAAATAAATTGGAGATCATTATCAATTGTCATAAACACATTTTTTCCATTGAGATTTATTCTAATCTCATCATTAGAAGTAGGTAGACGTAACCTTCTATTTTGTGCATAAGGTCTTTCTCTAAGAATAGTTTTTTCCTTTAGATAATCTTCATATTGCTTTTCTATTCCAAAAATTCCCTCTTTTTCATGTTGAAAGTTTGCTGTATAACCTATAAGTCCTATTAAATCATTGTATATATCTTTTTTGTAATAAGTTCTTTCAATATTTCTATCAAAAATAAACTCCCTTTTATTTAATTTATATTTATTTAAGATCTCCTCTATTTCTGCTCTTTCGTTTTCACTTAAATTTCTACTAATTAATTTATATTTTTTTTCATTTTCACTAGCTTGTTTCAATTCAGTAAGAAATTTTTTCTCATTTAATTTGATAAATGGTTTAGCAATTATCTCTTTAAGAGCTACTACGATATCAGGATTTTCATAAGCTCTTGCAGGATCAATTCCTAAATCATATATATTTTTATTAAAGGCTAAACTTTTTCCATTTGCATCAAAAATGCTACCTCTATTTCCAGAATTTTTATTACTTGTAATTGTTTGTTTTCTTGCTTTTTCCAAGTAAAAATCATGGTCAAATATTTGAACTTGTATAAGTCTAAAAAAGATCAACATAAAACAAAAAAGAATTATATTATATGAGATCATAGCTCTTTTATTAAAATTATTTTTAGTTTTCATCTCTTTTCTATCAATAAATATATATATAAAATAAATAAGCAATATTATTGCTAAAGTTGTCAGTTTAAAAAGTTTATAATAAATAGAAACCCCTATTCCAATAAAATTTAAAAGTAAAATTAGAATTTTAAAATTTTTTAACACACTGCTCCTCCTATGAAATTCCTTTACCTTACAATTATATCAAAAAAACAGAAATCTTGTTATAAAATTTTTATAGAGAAAAATAAAAATAGAAGGAACTTATAATTCCTTCTATTAGTTAAGCTATTTTTATTTTTTCTCTCTCTTTAAATTTTAAAAATCTTTCACACTGTCTTCTTCTATCATATCCCAACATAATTCCTAAAATAAAATCTTCTTCAGGAGTATAAGTTGTTAAAGATGGTTTATTTATATTTTTAATTACTTCAACACACTCTTTTGCTCCAAAGAAAACATTTATTCTATTGCAGCCTAATGGGTAAATAATAAAACTAATATTTTCAGCATTTAATTTATTTTGTATAAACTCAATATTTTCTTTTTCTGTTGTATGTAAAATCAGATTTCTAATTCCTTTTTGATATTCATAAATATGATGTATAAATACCTCCATGATGTTACCTCCTATATTTTCTATGAGAATTATAAAACAACTTTTTAATAAAGTCAATATATTTTTAATAAAAATTATTTGAAAAGCAAAATAAAAAGAAAATATATTTTATATAGAGAGTAGGAATCTTTATGATATAATAAAAAAGATAGGAAAGATAAATGGAGGTTGTTATGTTTAAAATACATTCTAAATATACTCCTACTGGAGATCAGCCAGAAGCAATAAAAGAATTGAGTGAGAATATAAAAAATGGTGTTAAGGATCAAGTACTTTTAGGAGTTACAGGTTCAGGGAAAACATTTACAATAGCTAATGTAATTGAAAAAACTCAAAGACCATCATTGATCTTAGCTCCTAATAAGACATTGGCAGCACAACTATATGCAGAGTACAAGAAATTTTTTCCAGAGAATGCTGTGGAATATTTTGTATCCTACTATGATTATTATCAGCCAGAAGCATATATAGCAACTACAGATACATATATAGAGAAAGATTCTTCAATTAATGATGAGATAGAAAAATTGAGACATGCTGCAACTGCTGCTTTAATAAATAGAAGAGATGTAATAATTGTAGCCTCAGTATCAGCTATATATGGATTGGGATCTGCTGAAACATATAAAAAGATGACTATACCAATAGATAAAAAAACTGGAATAGATAGAAAAGAGTTGATAGAAAGATTAGTAAGTATCAGATATGAGAGAAATGATATAGCCTTTGAAAGAGGAAAGTTTAGAATAAAAGGTGATGTAATTGACATTTACCCATCATATATGGAAACTGGATATAGATTGGAGTATTGGGGTGATGATTTAGAAGAGATTTCAGAGATCAATACTTTAACTGGACAAAAAATAAGAAAAAATATAGAGAGAATTATGATATATCCTGCAACTCAATATTTAACAGCAGATGGTGATGATGAGAGAATTATAAAAGAGATTCAAAGGGATATGAAAATAGAAGTTGAAGCTTTTGAAAAAAAGGGAAAACTTTTAGAGGCTCAAAGATTGAAACAAAGAACAGAGTATGATATAGAGATGATAAGAGAGATAGGATATTGCAAAGGGATAGAAAACTATTCTAGATATCTTTCAGGAAAAAAAGTTGGAGAGACTCCAGATACTTTGCTAGAATATTTTCCAGATGATTTCTTAATCTTTATAGATGAGTCACACATAACTATACCTCAAATAAGAGGGATGTATAATGGAGATAGAGCTAGAAAAACAGCTTTAGTAGATAATGGTTTTAGATTAAAAGCTGCATTGGATAACAGACCTTTAAAGTTTGAAGAGTTTAGAGACCTATCTCATCAAACAGTTTTTGTTTCTGCAACTCCAGGAGATTTTGAGATAGAAAGCTCAGGTGGAATAATAGCTGAACAACTTATAAGACCAACAGGGATACTTGATCCTGAAATAGAGGTAAGACCTACTGGTAATCAAGTTGATGATCTATTAGAAGAGATAAGAAAAAGAGTAGAAAAAAGAGAGAGAGTATTAGTTACAACATTGACTAAAAAAATGGCTGAAGAGTTAACAGAATACTACTTAGAACTAGGTGTAAGGGTAAAATATATGCACTCAGATATTGATACTTTGGAGAGAGTGGAGATAATAACTGGATTGAGAAAAGGTGAATTTGATGTTTTAGTAGGGATAAACCTTTTAAGAGAGGGGCTTGATATACCAGAGGTTTCTTTAGTAGCAATTTTAGAAGCTGACAAAGAGGGATTCTTGAGAAGTAGAAGATCTCTAGTTCAAACTATTGGTAGAGCAGCAAGAAATGTAGAGGGAAGAGTAATTTTATATGGGGATGTAATTACAGATTCTATGCAGGAAGCTATTACTAAAACAGCTAGAAGAAGAAAGATTCAAAATGAGTATAATGTTATTAATGGTATAGATCCTAAGAGTATAATTAAAGAGATAAGTGAAGAGTTGATTAACTTAGATTATGGACTGCCAGAAGAAAAACAAGGTAAGGAGAAAAAACTATTTACTTCAGTTAAAGATATAGAAAAAGAGATATTGAAGTTACAAAAAGAGATAGCTCAATTATCAAAAGAACTAGATTTTGAAACTGCAATAATTAAAAGAGATGAGATGAATAGATTAAAAAATTTGTTACTTGAATTTTAAGGAGAATAAAAATAGATGTTTGAGGAGAGAACATATACAGTAAGTGAATTTAATAGAAAGGTAAAAGACTACCTTGAGGAAAATAGTGATTTGAGAGAGTTTTTTTTAGAGGGGGAATTGTCAGGGGTAACTTATTATAAAAGTGGACATCTGTATTTTAATTTAAAAGATAGAGATGCTCAGATAAAATGTGTAGCATTTAAATATAAGTTTAAAAGGATAGCTGAAGATCTAAAAGATGGTGATTCAGTAAAGCTTTTTGGAGATGTGGGATTTTATGAAAATAGAGGAGATTTTCAAATATTAGTAAGACATATTGAAAAAAAGAATGAGTTAGGAGAACTTTTTATCAAATTAGAGCAACTAAAAAAAGAACTAGGAGAAGCAGGATATTTTGATCTGAAACATAAAAAACCACTACCTAAATACCCTAAAAATATTGGGGTGGTAACTGCTTATACTGGAGCAGCATTGCAAGATATAATTAAAACTGTAAAAAAGAGAGATAATACAATAAATATATATGCTTATCCAGCTAAAGTACAAGGAGTGGGAGCAGAGGCAGAGATAATTAAAGGGATAAAAACTTTAAATAAAATAGAAGAGATTGATCTGATTATTGCTGGAAGAGGTGGTGGAAGTATAGAAGATCTATGGGCATTTAATGATAAAGATGTAGCCTTAGCTTTTTTTAACTCAAAAAAACCTATAATTTCAGCAGTAGGGCATGAGATAGATAATCTTTTAAGTGATTTAACTGCTGATGCTAGGGCAGCTACGCCTACTCAAGCAGTAGAATTATCAGTTCCTGAAAGAGTAAAGGTACTTGAAACTTTAGATGATAGAAAAAGATATTTAAACTCAGTGATAAAAAATCAAATTGAGGTTTTGAAAAAAGAGCTAGAAAAAAGGGAAAATAGTTACTATATAAAAAATTTTTATAGAGAGTTAGAGAATAAAAACCAAGAGTTAGTAGATAGAGAGGAGAGATTAAAAAGAGCATTTCAGTATAAGATAAATGAGATAAAAAATAGTTTAGATAGAAGGGTTCATAAGGTAATAACTTTAAATCCTTTAGAAACATTAAAGAGAGGATATAGTGTCGTAACTAAGGATAACGAGATTATAAAAAGTGTAAAAAATATAAAGATAGAGGATGAGATAGCGATTAAAGTAACAGATGGAATTATAAAAGGGAGAGTAAAGGAGATAAATTAATGAAAAAAATAGCATTAAGTGTAGTAACATTTTTATTATCAAGTATATTTGTTATGGGAGAGGCCACTCCAATATATGAGTATCGTAATGAAGAATTAAAAAAAATAGATGCTCAATTAGATAAAGAGAGAGATAGATATAGATTAAAAAAATTAAATGCTCAATTTGAAGAAGCATTGAATGAATATATTGAATCTACAAATAGAAATAGCAATGTAATATTTCAATTGGGAGATCAATATTTTAGAATGAATCAACTTGAGAGAGCAGAAAAAATATTTGCTATGGATAAAAGTGATATAAGAAATCTTTTTGGAGCTGCTACAACTGCAAGATTTTTAGGAAAAAATCAAGAGGCTATCTCAAGATATAATGAAGTTTTAGATATGAATCCAAGCTTTTACGAAGCATATTTAGGAAGAGGAATTGCCAATAGAAATTTAAAAAATTATGATAGTGCTATAAGTGATTTTAGAGAGTACTTAGGGTATAATAAAGATGAGTATGTATATGCTGGAATAGGTGATATCTATATGGCAACTGATAGATATGCAGAGGCTAAAAATATATTGGAACAAGGAAGAGGGGTATTTCCAAATTCAAAAATTTTAAGAGAACTTTTATCAAAGGTTTATGGTAAGATAAAATAAAAGTTAGGGGTTGATCTTTTGGAATGGTATAAATTAAGAATGGCTGGGGTTAGAGATTGTGTCATTCGGAATTTAATGGAAAGATTTGAGAACTATGATGATATCTTTGATTTTGATAAATATACTTTTATAAATAGTTTTCAGATAAAAGAGGAAGAATATTTAAAGATAATTGAATCAAAGGATATGAATTTACAAGAAGAGATAGAAAAATTAAGTGAAAAAGATATTAAAATTTTAAGTTTTAAAAGTTCAGACTATCCTGAAAACTTAAAAAATATTGCACAACCACCTGTATTCTTATATTATAGGGGAGATATTACTCTTTTAAAGAAAAGAATAATAGGAGTAGTTGGAACAAGAAGAGCTACTACTTATGGAAGGGTTGCTTGTGAGAAATTTTCTCAAGAGTTAGTTGAAAATGGAATTGTAACAGCTAGTGGTTTAGCTTTAGGTATTGATGGTATCTGTCATAAGAAAACTTTAGAGAAAAATGGAAAAACAATAGCAGTAGTAGGAAGTGGACTTGATATAATCTATCCTAGAGAAAATAAAGTGCTATGGGAACTTATAGGGAAGAATGGATTGATTTTAAGTGAGTTTCCTTTGGGAGCAGAGCCAATGGCACGAAATTTTCCCATGAGAAATAGAATAATTGCAGGAATATCAAAGGGAATTTTAGTAGTTGAAAGTAAAAAAAGTGGAGGAAGTTTAATAACTGCTGAGATAGCTTTAGAAGAGGGAAGAGAAGTTTTTGCTGTTCCTGGAGATATATTTTCTCCAGTGTCAGAAGGGTGCAATGATCTGATAAAAAATTCACAAGCTAAATTGGTAACAAGTGTTGCAGATATCCTTGCTGAATATGATTGGAAAAAAATTGAAAAGCTAAAAGCAAAAATAGATTTAACTCCTCAAGAGGAAAAAATATACTCTGTTTTAGAAACAGAATTAACTTTAGATGAGATAATAATGAAAACCTCTATAAAAGCAGGAGAAGCACTAGCAATCTTAATGGATTTAGAGTTAAAAAAATTAGTTGCAAGTGTGGCAGGTGGGAAGTATAGACGAAAGGCATATGTAAATGATTGTTGCTTTTTTTCACAAATTCTAGTAAAATGAAACGGAAATGATATAATGTAATGAAAAGTTAGATAGGGGTGAAGAGTTTTGGGTAAGAAAAATTTAGTAATAGTTGAATCCCCAGCTAAGGCTAAGACAATAGAAAAAATACTTGGAAAGGACTTTCATGTAGTAGCATCATTTGGGCATGTTAGAGATCTGCCTAAAAGTAAATTAGGGGTAGATGTAGATAATAATTTTAAACCCTCTTATTCTACTATAAAAGGAAAAGGGGAAGTAATAAAAAATTTAAAAGACATGGCTAAAAAATCAGATAAAGTATTTTTGGCATCTGACCCTGATAGAGAGGGAGAGGCAATAGCATGGCATATAGCTTATGCTCTAAAACTTTCAGAAAATGATCCTAATAGAATAGAGTTTAATGAGATAACAGAAACAGCTATTAAAGATTCGATAACACATCCTAGAAAAATTGATATGGATAAGGTAAATGCACAACAAGCAAGAAGAATCTTAGATAGATTAGTGGGATATGGAATAAGTTCTCTACTTTGGAAAAGCATATCATCAAATACAAGTGCAGGAAGAGTTCAATCAGTGGCACTTAAATTAATATGTGATCTTGAAGATGAGATAAAGAAATTTATTCCAGTTAAATTTTGGGAGATAAAAGGTGAGTTTACTAATAAGTTAAAACTTTCATTATATAAAGTGGAAGATAAAAAGATTGATAAACTTACTGATGAAAAAATTGTTGAAGAGATAAAGAAAGTTGAGAAAAAAGATTTTGAAGTGATTGAAGCTAAGGTTTCAAAGAAGAGCAAAAATTCTCCACTTCCATTAAAAACAAGTACTTTACAACAATTAGCATCATCATATCTGGGATTCTCAGCATCAAAAACTATGAGAATAGCTCAAGGGCTTTATGAGGGAATAGATATTGAAGGAACTCATAAAGGGCTTATTACATATATGAGAACAGATTCTACAAGAATATCAGATGATGCAGTAGAAATGGCTAAAAACTATATTCTTGAAAACTTTGGTAAAGAGTATTTAGGTGTTAAAAAGACAAGTAAGAGTAAACAAAAAATTCAAGATGCTCACGAAGCTATTAGACCAACAGATATAAATTTAACTCCAGATAGTTTAAAAAATGCTCTGGATAAAGATCAGCAAAAATTATATAAACTTATTTGGGAGAGATTTGTTATATCACAATTAGCTCCAATGAAATATGAGCAATTTGAGCTTGTGTGTAACTATGATAAATTTTCTTTTAGAGGAACTATCAATAAAATTATCTTTGATGGATATTATAAGGTATTTAAAGAGGAAGAGGATCTTCCATTAGGAGAGTTTCCAGATATCAAAGTTGGAGATATATTAAAATTAGAAAAACTGTTGATAAAAGAGGAGTACACTAAACCACCTTCAAGATTTACTGAGTCTTCTCTAGTAAAAAAATTAGAAGCAGAGGGAATCGGTAGACCATCTACATATGCAACAATTATAGAAACTTTGAAAAAAAGAGAGTATGTTGCTCTTGAAGGAAAAAGTTTTACTCCAACAGCATTAGGTTATGAGATTAAAAATAAGTTAGATGAAAATTTCCCTAATATAATGAATATAAAATTTACTGCTGAACTTGAAAATGAGTTGGATGAGGTAGCAGAGGGAGAAAAGGATTGGATATCTCTACTTTCAGTTTTCTACAAAGATCTAAAATATTATATAGATAAATTTAAGATAAAAGTAGAAGAGGAGATGTCAAGAATTATAGAATCAGATGTTCCTTGTTCTTGTGGAAAGGGAAATATGATTTTAAAAACAGGAAGATTTGGAAGATACTTAGCTTGTCCTAATGAAGAGGATGGATGTAAAGAGAGAATATCTTTAAAAGGAATAGAGATACCAGCAGAAGAGATAGAGAATGGAAAGATCTATGTTAAGGAGAAGGTTGAAGAGCTTGTAAAAGCTAAAAAAGGTAAGAAAACAGATGTTGTAACTTCAACTGGAGTAAAGTATCTACTAAAAACAGGAAGATTTGGAAGCTATTTAGAGAGTGAGAACTTCTCAGAAGATAATGATAGAATGCCACTACCACCAGAGATTAGAAAGATGTTAGCTAATAACAAGATTGAAGAAAAAAATGGAGTAATGCAGATAAATACAGAGCTTAAAAAGATAAAAGATGAAGAGGATAGAATCTTAAAAGCTGCAGGTAAATGTGAAAAATGTGGACGTCCATTTAAAATTAGTAGAGGAAGATGGGGAAAATTCCTAGCTTGTACAGGATACCCAGAATGTAAAAATATAAAAAAAATAGAGAAATAGTAAGAACTCACCTCTAGGGGTGAGCTCTTTGAATTTATAAACAAGGAGAAATAATGGAGAAAAAAGAGGTAATAGTAGTAGGTGCTGGTTTAGCAGGTTGTGAAGCAGCATATCAGTTAGCTAAAAGAGGAATAAAAGTAAAACTTTATGAGATGAAGTCTAAAAAGATGACAGAAGCACATAAGAAACCATATTATGCAGAGTTAGTATGTAGTAACTCTTTAGGTGGAGATAATCTTGCAAATGCTTCTGGACTTATGAAAGAAGAGTTAAGAAGATTAGATTCTTTATTAATAAAAATAGCTGATAAAAACAGAGTTCCAGCAGGACAGGCTCTAGCAGTAGATAGAGATGGTTTTTCAATAGAGATAACTGAATATCTAAAAAATATGGAAAATATTGAGATAATAGAAGAAGAATTTACAAATATACCAGAAGATCAAATAGTTTTATTAGCATCTGGACCATTAACTTCAGAAACATTGTCTAAAGAGATAGGAGAGTTAACTCATAGTGATCATCTATATTTCTATGATGCAGCAGCTCCAATAGTGACTTTAGAATCTATTGATATGAATAAAGCATACAGACAATCACGTTATGGAAAGGGAGAAGGGGAGTATATAAACTGCCCTATGAATAAAGAGGAGTATTATGCTTTCTATAATGCTCTTATTACAGCAGAGAGAGTTCCTTTAAAAACTTTTGAAGAGGAGAAACTTTTTGAAGCTTGTATGCCTGTTGAGAGAATAGCTATGACAGGGGAGAGAACTTTAGTTTTCGGACCATTGAAGCCTAAGGGACTTATCAATCCTAATACAGATAAGATGGATTATGCAGTTGTTCAATTAAGACAAGATGATAAAGAAGGGAAATTATATAATATTGTAGGATTCCAAACAAATCTTAAATGGGGAGAGCAAAAAAGAGTATTTTCAATGATACCAGGATTAGAAAATGCAGAGTTTATAAGATATGGTGTAATGCATAGAAATACCTTTATTAACTCTTCAAAACTTTTAGATGAAACTTTAAGATTAAAGAGTAGAGATAATATTTATTTTGCTGGACAGATTACTGGAAGTGAAGGATATGTTTCATCAATAGCAACTGGAGCTATGGCAGCTATAAATATTGCACATAGAATTTTAGGAAAAGATAGTTTCATCTTAGATGATAGAAGTGCTATAGGTGCTATGATAAAATATGTAACAGAGGAGAAGAAAAACTTCCAACCTATGGGACCAAATTTTGGAATAATAAGATCATTAGATGGAGTTAGAATAAGAGATAAAAAAGAGAGATATAACACAATTTCAAAAATTGCACTAGATTATTTAGATACAAAAATTGGAGAGTTAAATTAAAAAATAGATTGAGAAGGTGATAAGATGGAAAATATAGACAAATATATAAAAGATTTTTTGTATATAATGGAGTTTGGAGAAAATAAAAGTCTTAATACAATAAAGTCTATGAAGAAAGATCTATCACAATTATCTGTTTACTTGAGAGAGATAGAAAAAATAACCGTTGTAATGGAGATAACCTCTGTTATGTTAAGAGGATTTTTAATCTCTTTACAGGATAATAATGTTGGAAAAAGATCTTTAAATAGAAAACTTTCATCTTTAAGATCATTTTTTAAATTTTTGTTAAAGAATAATCATATAAAAAGTAATCCTGTTGAGGTTATTAGTTCTCCTAGTTTTGAAGCTGAAAAACCTGATATATTAACTTTGGATGAGATAAATAGATTGAGAGCTGTTATAAATACAGATAATGCAAATGGTTTAAGAGATAGATTGATGTTAGAACTTATGTATTCAAGTGGAATAACGTCAATAGAGATGTTAAAAACAGGAGAGCAATTTTTTGATTTAGACAAGAGAGAGCTATTAGTATTTAATGGTAAAAATAATAGAACTGTCTTTTTTAGTGAAAGAACTCGAGAGTATTTTAAAAAATATGTAGAGGCAAAAAAAGAGAAGTATAAGGAAAAATATAATCCTGAAATTCTTTTTGTCAATGGATCTGGGAATAGATTAAGTGATAGATCTCTTAGAAGGATAGTTGATAGATATGCTCAAAGGGCAAATATAACAAGGGAGATCAGTCCATATAGCTTTAGGCACACATTTGCATTGCATTTGTTGGCAAAGGGAATGAAGATTAATTATTTGAAAGAATTGATGGGACATGTTACAATAGAGAGTACAAAAGTATATGAAGAGATGTTATGCAGAGTACCATTTGATTTTATGAAAGCAACTATGAGGAGTGAAGAAAAATGATAAAAGCTACTACTATAATAGCAGTAAAAAAAGATGGAAAAGTAGCACTTGCTGGAGATGGACAAGTGACTTTTGGAGAAGTAGTTTTTAAAAGCAATGCAAAAAAGATTCGTAGAATAGGTAATTATAATATTCTTGCTGGTTTTGCTGGAGCAGCAGCAGATGCTTTTGCTTTGATGGATAAGTTTGAAAATAAGTTAGATGAATTTGGAGGAAATTTAAAAAAAGCCTCTGTTGAACTAGCTAAAGATTGGAGAACTGATAAAGCTTTAAGAGTTTTAGATGCTATGCTTATAGTGGCAGATAAGAATATGATACTAATTCTTTCAGGAAATGGAGATGTAATAGAACCTGATGGAGATGTAGCAGCTATTGGAAGTGGAGGGAATTATGCTTATGCAGCAGCAAAGGCGATGTTAAAGCATACTGAACTATCAGCAGAAGAGATAGCTGTGGAAGCTATGGACATAGCTGGAGAATTATGTATATATACTAATCAAAATATAGTTTATGATGTGATATAAATTAAAGGAGAGATGTGTATGGGAAAAAAATGTATTGGTTGTGGGATCGAATTACAAAGTGAAGATGTAAATAAAGGTGGATATCTACCAGCTGCTAAATTAGAAGAGCCTGGAGATCACTATTGTCAAAGATGTTTTAAAATAAAAAACTATGGTAAATATATGCCAGTTAGAATGAATAAAGATGATTATAGAAGAGAAGTTCAAGAGGCTATGCAATACTCTAAATTAGCAATAGCAGTTTTTGATATTATTGACTTTGAAGGATCTTTTGATGATGAGATACTAGATGTACTTAGAGAGATGGACTCAATAGTAGTAATCAATAAGCTAGATCTTATTCCAGATGATAAACACCCTTCTGAAGTTGCTGATTGGGTAAAAGATAGATTGGCTGAAGAGGGAATAGCACCATTGGATATAGCTATAGTAAGTAGTAAAAATGGTTATGGAATCAATGGAATATTTAAAAAGATAAAACATTTCTATCCTGATGGAGTAGAGGCTCTTGTTTTAGGAGTTACAAATGTTGGAAAGTCAAGTATAGTAAATAGACTTTTAGGAGCAAAAAAAGTAACAGTTTCTAAATATCCAGGGACAACATTGAAAAGTGTAAAAAACCAAATTCCTCATACAAATATATTTTTAATAGATACTCCAGGACTTATTCCAGATGGAAGAATATCTGACTTAGTATGTGAAGAGTGTAATTTAAAAATGGTACCTTCAGGAGAGATATCAAGAAAAACATTTAAGGTAAAAAAAGGAAGAGCTTTAATAATAGGAGATCTATTATGGTTTAGAGTGATAAATGAAGATGAGGTAACACCTATTTTCTCACTTTATGCTGCTAAAGATGTAACTTTCCATGAAACTAATGTAGAAAAATTAAAAGAGTTATTAGCAGGAGAAAGAAGTGATCTTTTCTTCCCACCATGTGAGAAATGTAGAGATACTTATAAAAATTTGGATATGATTAAGAAAAAAGTTAAAATTCAAGCTGGAGAAGAGTTAGTATTTAAAGGATTAGGATGGATATCTGTAAAAAGAGGTCCTTTAGAAATAGAGATTACTTTACCTAAAAAAGCTGGAATAATAGTTAGAGATGCCTTTATTAAACCAAAAAGATAGGAAAAATAATGGAAAAGAAAGAGAGATTACAAAAAATAGGAGTATATATTGTATTAACTGTAATAGGGATATTGATTCTATTTTTAGGATTCTATAATATTAATGATTTAAAGCAAGCTAAGAGAGCCGAAGCTACATTAAAAGAGTTAAAAGAGTTAAGGATAGCACTAGAAGAGTACTATCAATTAACTAATAAATATCCAAACTTAACTCAAGAGGGAGCAAAGGATAACTTAAGAATATTAGATTATACAGATGAAAATGGAAAATTTGTATCATTTGCAGATATTTATGGGCATGATTCATTGCCTAATACTCCTGAAAACGAGCATATAGCAGAAAGTAATATGATTTATGATACAAATAATTTTTCAAAAGGAACTAAAACTGGTGGTTGGAACTATGATTTTTCTGGAAGAACAGGAGAGATTCATGCTAATTTACCAGAGAATATATTTTCACAAAGCATAGAGTGGTGTGAATATTAAGTAGAGATATTGGAGGTAAAAAAATAGTGAAATATGATATTATCTTTTTAGGAGGCGGACAAGCTGGAGTTTTTGGAGCTTACGAAGCTGTTGAAAAAAAAGATGGGGTAAAGGTTTTAGTTATAGACAAGGGACGTATGTTAAAAAATAGAGTTTGTCCTAAAGAAACTTTAGGTAATTGTGTAAATTGTCCAACTTGTTCTATAATATATGGTGTAAGTGGAGCTGGAGCATTTTCAGACTCAAAATTCAATATGGATTATAGAGTTGGAGGAGATGTTCATACAGTAACTGGTAAAAAAGTAGTTAATGATACTATTCAATATGTTGTAGATATATATAGAAAATTTGGATTTAATGAGCAACCAGCTGGTCTTAATTACAATGCAACAATGGAGAAAATAAAAAAAGGTTGTATAGAAAATGGAATTCAATTAGTTGATACTCCAACAATGCATTTAGGAACAGATGGATCTAGAAAACTTTATTCAGAACTGATAGACTATCTATTGAGTAAAGGGGTAGAGTTTGTTACAGAAAGAGAGATTGAAAGTTTAATAGTTGAAGATGAAAAGATAAAAGGGGTTGTTGTAACTCACAAAGGTGAAAAAGAGGAGTACTATTCTGACAATGTTGTAATTGGAATGGGAAGAAGTGGAGCTCAAAAAATGATGGATCTTTGTAAGGAGCACAATATTAAATATGAAAATGGAGCTATTGATATTGGAGTGAGAGCAGAGATTCCTGATATTATTATGAAAGAGATCAATGAAAACTTCTATGAAGCAAAGATGATCTATTATTCAAGAAACTATAGAGATAAGATGAGAACTTTCTGTAGTAATCCAAGTGGATTTATAGCTGCTGAAAAATATGAAGATGATTTTGTATTAGCAAATGGTCATGCTTATAAGGATAAAAAATCTACAAATACAAACTTGGCACTACTTTGTACTAAAAAATTTACTCAACCATTTAACCAACCATTTGAATATGCCACAGCCATAGCTAAAATGTCATCAATGTTAACTGGTGGTAAACTATTGGTTCAATCATATGCTGACTTAAAAGCTGGAAGAAGATCAACTGATGAAAAACTTTCAAGATTGAATATCGTTCCAACTACTGAAGATTATGTAGCTGGAGATATAGCTTTAGCATGCCCTCAAAGATTATTAGATAATATTATGGAGTTTATTGAAGTATTAGATAAAATAACTCCAGGATTTGCTTCTGGAGATCTATTACTTTACTTCCCAGAGATAAAATTTAGAAGTACAAGAATAGCAATAAATAAAGATATGGAAACAAGTATAAAAGGATTATATGCAGCTGGAGATAGTTCAGGATATGGAAGTGGACTTAATATAGCAGCAGTAATGGGAATATTAGCTGTAAGAGATATATTAACTAAAATTTAATAGAATTAGAAGATACACCTTATATCTTTAAAGAGATAAAAGGTGTATTTTTTATGGTGCTAATACATTGAAAATCGCTTGAAGTTGTGGTAAAATTATAAATAATAGAGTATTATTAGGAGGATAGAATTAATGGGTTTTTTTAGTAAATTGTTTAAACGTGATAAGAAAGAGGAAGAGAAATCAAATGTAACAGTTGCAGGTGTTGAGATCTCTGAAATTCTTGAAGAGAATAAAGGAATAAAAGATGAAATTAAAGATAAAGAGCTAGATGAAAAAATAGCTGATGAAATTGTTGAAAATAAAGCAGCAGAAGAAGTAGCAACAGAGAATAAAGAAGAAAAAGTTGAAATAGTTATAAAAGAAGAGATTAAAGAGGAAGATAAAAAAGAGGAAAGTAAAGGATTTTTTGCTTCTTTAAAGGATAAACTATTTAAATCAAGAGAGGGACTTTTTGGAAAATTAAAATCTTTTATCTTAGGAAGAGATGTTATTGACTATGAGATGTATGAAGAGTTAGAAGATATCTTAATACAATCTGATATAGGAATGGATATGACAGTAAAAATAGTTGGAGCTTTAGAAAAGGAAGTTAAAAAAAGAGGAATAAAAGATCCAAAAGATATATATCCAGTTCTTAAAGAGGTAATGGAAGGTTTCTTGATAAAAGAGGGAAATGATATAAAAATAGAAGATGGAAAATTAAATGTTATTTTAGTAGTTGGAGTTAATGGTGTTGGAAAAACAACAACAATTGGAAAATTAGCTTCAAAATATATAAAAGATGGTAAAAAGGTAATTTTAGGTGCTGGAGATACATTTAGAGCTGCTGCTATTGAGCAACTTGAAGAGTGGGCAAAAAGATCTGGTGCTGAAATAGTAAAAAGTACACAAGGTTCTGATCCTGGTGCTGTAGTTTTTGATACCTTATCTGCTGCTGAAGCAAGAGGAGCAGATATAGCTATTATAGATACAGCAGGAAGGCTTCATAATAAAAATAATCTAATGAAAGAGCTAGAAAAAATCCATAACATTATTAAAAAGAGATTAGGTGACAGACACTATGAATCTATTTTAGTAATAGATGGAACTACAGGTCAGAATGGACTTTCACAGGCAAAAGTTTTCAATGAAGTAACAGATTTAACAGGGTTTATCATAACTAAGCTAGATGGAACAGCTAAAGGGGGGATAGTGTTTAGTATATCTGAAGAGATCAAAAAGCCTATTAAATTCATAGGTGTTGGAGAAAAAATTGAAGATTTAAGAAAATTTGATGCTAAAGAATATATACGAGCTATATTTGACTAAGGTTTTGCTTTTATTCTATATATAATAAAATAAAAAAGTTGTAATTATAGTTAAAATTTGTTAGTATATATTTAACAGGCAAGGGATAGGTGTGTCCTGTGGATATGATAAAAAAGTAAAAAAATTATAATAAAATATTAAGGAAGTGATTGTTTTGAGTTTTTTAGTTAAAATAAGAGAAAAAGCAAGAACAGTAGGAAAAAGAGTTGTATTACCAGAAGGAACAGATGAAAGAGTAATAACTGCTGCTGCTAAAATAGTAGAGCTAGGAGTTGCTAAACCAATAGTTTTAGGACATAAAGAAGATATGGAAAGAGTTGCTAATGACTTAGGAATCTCTTTAAAAGGTGTAGAAATAATAGAAATAGCTAAATCAGACAGAGTTGATGCTTATGCAACAAAATTTGCTGAATTAAGAGCTAAAAAAGGAATGACTTACGAAAAAGCAAGAGAAATCATGACAAAAGATCCTAACTTCTATGGAGCTATGATGGTAAAAATGGGAGATGCTGACGCAATGGTATCAGGTTCAGATTCTCCTACAGCTGACGTATTAAGAGCAGGATTACAAGTAATAGGAACTAAAAAAGGAATTAAAACAGTATCTTCTATGTTCGTTATGGAACTTACTGAAAGACAAGATACTTATGGAGAAGTATTATTATTTGGAGACTGTTCAGTTATCCCAGTTCCAACTTCAGAACAATTAGCAGATATAGCTGAAGCTTCAGTTGTAACAGCTAAAAGTGTTGTAGGAATGGAAGGAAAAGTAGCTTTACTTACTTTCTCTACAAAAGGATCAGCTAGTCACCCTGATATCGATGTAGTTATCGAAGCAGGAAAAATCCTAGAAGAAAGAGGAGTTAAATTCCCATTCATAGCAGAAGTACAAGCTGACGCTGCTATAGTAAAATCAGTAGCAATGAAAAAATGTCCAGATTCTAAAGTAGCAGGAACTGCTAATATTTTAGTATTCCCTAACCTAGCAGCAGGAAACATTGGATATAAATTAGTTCAAAGATTAGCTGGGGCAAATGCATATGGTCCATTAATTCAAGGACTAGCTTCTCCAATCAACGACTTATCAAGAGGATGTTCAGTAGATGACATCGTTAACCTAGTAGCTATAACTGCAGTACAAGCAGCTGAATAATAATTTCTTAAAAATAATATTGGAGGTAATAAGAGAATGAAAGTTTTGGTAATAAACTGTGGAAGTTCATCACTAAAATATCAATTAATGAATCCTGAAACTAAAGAAGTTTTTGCAAAAGGACTTTGTGAAAGAATAGGAATAGATGGATCAAGAATGGAATATGAAGTTCCAGCTAAAGATTTTGAAATAGAAATAAAAAAACCAATGCCAACTCATAAAGAAGCACTAGAATTAGTAATTGATGCAATTACTGATAAAGAACACGGAGTTATCGCTTCTGTTGAAGAAGTAGATGCTATTGGACACAGATTAGTACACGGAGGAGAAACTTTTGCTTGTTCAGTATTACTAAACGAAGAAGTAATGGCTGCAGTAGAAGAAAATAACGATTTAGCACCTCTTCACAACCCAGCTAACTTAATGGGAGTTAGAACTTGTATGGCTCTTATGCCTGGAAAACCAAATGTAGGAGTATTCGACACTGCATTCCACCAAACAATGCCAGCAAAAGCATTTATGTATGCTTTACCATATGAAGATTATAAAGAATTAAAAGTAAGAAAATATGGATTCCACGGAACATCTCACTTATATGTTTCTGAAACAATGAGAGAGATCATGGGAAATCCTGAGCATTCAAAAATCATCGTTTGCCATCTAGGAAATGGAGCTTCAATGTCAGCTGTACTTGATGGAAAATGTATAGATACTTCAATGGGACTTACTCCATTACAAGGATTAATGATGGGAACTAGATGTGGAGATATCGATCCTGCAGCAGTTCTATTCATTAAAAATAAAAGAGGATTATCTGATAAAGAAATGGATAACAGATTAAACAAACAATCTGGAATTCTTGGAATATTTGGAAAATCATCTGACTGTAGAGATATGGAAAATGGAGTAGCTGAAGGAGACGAAAGAGCTAAATTAGCTGAAGAGATGTTCATCTACAAAATTAAATCATATGTTGGAGCTTATGCAGCTGCAATGGGTGGAGTAGACGCTATCTGTTTTGCTGGAGGAATCGGAGAAAATGCTGCTGGAATTAGAGCAGGAGTTTGTGAAGGATTAGAATACATGGGAGTTAAATTAGATAAAGAAGTTAACTCTGTAAGAAAGAAAGGAAATGTAAAACTTTCTACTGAAGATTCAAAAGTTTTAATCTATAAAATCCCTACAAATGAAGAGCTAGTAATAGCAAGAGATACATATAGAATAGTTACAGAAAAATAAAAAAATCAAAAAAAATCAATTATTAATTGACAAATTTTAATAATGATTTAAAATATATAGTACAGAGTAGTTTTTTAAAATACTTTTTAAATTATAGGAGGAAATTGTAATGGTTAAAAAAATGCAGACTATGGACGGTAACCAAGCTGCTGCATACGCTTCATACGCGTTTACAGAAGTAGCTGGAATCTACCCAATCACTCCATCATCTCCAATGGCAGAATATACAGATGAATGGGCATCAAAAGGAATTAAAAACATATTCGGAGTACCAGTAAAAGTAGTAGAAATGCAATCAGAAGCAGGAGCTGCTGGAACAGTACACGGATCTTTACAAGCAGGAGCATTAACAACTACATATACTGCTTCTCAAGGATTACTTTTAAAAATACCTAACATGTATAAAATAGCTGGAGAACTTCTACCAGGAGTTATTCACGTATCTGCAAGAGCACTTTCTGCTCAAGCACTATCAATCTTCGGTGACCACCAAGATATCTATGCAGCTAGACAAACTGGATTTGCTATGTTTGCAACTAACACAGTTCAAGAAGTTATGGACCTTGCAGGAGTAGCTCACTTAGCAGCTATCAAAACAAGAGTACCTTTCATGCACTTCTTTGATGGATTCAGAACTTCTCACGAAATTCAAAAAGTTGAAGTAATGGATTACGAAGTATTCAAAAACTTAATCGATATGGATGCTGTTCAAGCTTTCAGAGAAAGAGCTCTTAACCCTGAACATCCAGTAACAAGAGGAACTGCTGAAAACGACGACATCTACTTCCAAGCAAGAGAAGCTCAAAACAAATTCTATGATGCAGTACCAGATGTAGTAGCTCACTACATGGCTGAAATCTCTAAAGTAACTGGAAGAGACTACAAACCTTTCAACTACTATGGAGCACCAGATGCAGATAGAGTTATCGTAGCTATGGGATCTATTTGTCCAATCGCTGAAGAAACAATCGATTACTTAAACGCTAAAGGAGAAAAAGTAGGTATCGTTTCTGTTCACCTATTCAGACCATTCTCTGAAAAATACTTCTTTGACGTATTCCCTAAATCAGTTAAGAAAATTGCTGTTTTAGATAGAACTAAAGAACCTGGATCAGTTGGAGAACCTTTATTACAAGATATCCAATCAATATTCTATGGAAAAGAAAATGCTCCAGTAATCGTTGGAGGAAGATATGGACTATCTTCTAAAGATACTACTCCAGCACAAGTTATTGCAGTATTTGATAACTTAAAATTAGATCAACCTAAAAATAAATTTACAGTTGGTATCGTAGATGACGTTACTTTCACTTCACTAGAAGTAGGAGCACCAGTATCTGTTACTAGCCCAGATGTTAAAGAATGTCTATTCTTCGGACTAGGAGCTGACGGAACAGTTGGAGCTAACAAAAACTCTATCAAAATCATCGGAGACAAAACTGATTTATATGCACAAGGATACTTCGCATATGACTCTAAAAAATCAGGAGGAGTTACTAGATCTCACTTAAGATTCGGAAAATCTCCTATTAAAGCAAGCTACCTAATTTCTAACCCAAGTTTCGTTGCTTGTTCAGTACCAGCTTACTTACACCTATATGATATGACTTCTGGAATCAGAAAAGGAGGATCATTCTTAGTAAACGGTGTTTGGGCTACTCCAGAAGAAGCTATAGCTGATATCCCAGCAAAAGTTAAAAAAGACCTAGCTAAAAACGGAGCTAGATTATTCATAATCAACGCAACTGCTCTAGCTGAAGAAATTGGATTAGGACAAAGAACTAATACAATCATGCAAGCTGCATTCTTCAAACTAGCAGATATCATTCCATTTGCTGAAGCACAACAATACATGAAAGACTACGCTAAAAAATCTTATGCTAAAAAAGGTGACGATATCGTTCAAATGAACTATAGCGCTATCGATAAAGGAGCAGAAGGATTAGTAGAAATTCCTGTAGATCCAGCTTGGGCTGACCTAGAAGTTGAATGTGCATGCGAAGGACACGAACATGAAAACTGTTGTTGTGGATCTTGCTCACACGAAATGACTAAAACAGAAAAATTCGTAGAAAGAATTGCTAAACCAGTAAATGCAATTAAAGGATATGACCTTCCAGTATCTGCATTTGATGGATATGAAGATGGAACTTTCGAAAACGGAACTTCTGCTTTCGAAAAGAGAGGAATCGCAGTTCACGTTCCAGTATGGAAAGCTGAAAACTGTATCCAATGTAACCAATGTTCATATGTATGTCCACATGCAGTATTAAGACCATTCTTAATGACAGCTGAAGAAAAAGCTGCATCACCAGTTGAATTAACAACTGTTAAACCTATTGGAAAAGGATTAGAAGGATTTGAATACAGAATGCAAGTTTCTGCTCTAGATTGTACTGGATGTGGATCTTGTGCTAACGTATGTCCTGCTAAAGAAAAAGCTCTAGTAATGATGCCTATCGCTACATCTCTAGAAGCTGGAGAAGACAAAAAAGCAGCTTACCTATTCAACAACGTTGAATACAGAAGCAACTTAATGTCAAAAGATACTGTAAAAGGATCTCAATTCTCTCAACCATTATTTGAATTCCACGGAGCTTGCCCAGGATGTGGAGAAACTCCTTATCTAAAAGCTATAACTCAATTATTTGGAGAAAGAATGATGATAGCTAACGCTACTGGATGTTCTTCAATATACAGTGGATCTGCACCAGCTACTCCATATACAACTAACAAAGATGGACATGGACCTTCTTGGGGATCATCTCTATTCGAAGACAACGCTGAATATGGAATGGGAATGCACGTTGCAGTAGAAACTATGAGAGATAGACTTCAAAACATCATGGAAGAAAACATGGATAAAGTTCCAGCTGAATTAGCTGAACTATTCAAAGAATGGATCGAAAACAGATCATTCGCTCACAAATCTCAAGAAGTATCAGCTAAAATAGTTGCTGCTATCGAAGGAAAAGATTGTGAAGTATGTAAAGAAATCATGAGCTTAAAACAATACCTAGTTAAAAAATCTCAATGGATCTTCGGAGGAGACGGATGGGCTTATGACATCGGTTATGGTGGAGTTGACCACGTTCTAGCTTCTAAAGAAGATATTAACATTGTAGTTCTAGATACAGAAGTTTACTCAAATACTGGAGGACAAGCTTCTAAATCAACACCTACAGGAGCAATCGCTAAATTCGCTGCTGCTGGTAAATCAGTTAAGAAAAAAGACCTTGCTGCAATTGCTATGTCTTATGGACACATCTATGTTGCACAAGTATGTATGGGTGCAAACCAACAACAATATCTAAAAGCTCTTAAAGAAGCTGAAGCATACAATGGACCATCTCTAATCATAGCTTATGCTCCATGTATCAACCACGGTGTAAAGAAAGGTATGTCTAAAGTTCAAAGCGAAATGAAACTTGCTACTGAATGTGGATACTGGCCAATCTTCAGATACAACCCAGCTCTTGAAGCAGAAGGTAAAAACCCACTACAAATAGATTGTAAAGAACCTAACTGGGATAAATATGAAGAATACCTATTAGGAGAAGTTAGATATGCTACTCTATCTAAAGCTAACCCAGCTCACGCTAAAGAATTATTCGAAAAGAACAAATTCGAAGCTCAAAGAAGATGGAGACAATACAACAGACTTGCTAATATGGACTTCACTGCAGAAAAACAATAATAGATATTTAACTATCTAATATAGTTTGGAGACTGACTTTATGTCAGTCTCTTTTTTTGGCTCTTTGTCAAATAGTAGTATGTTATATAAAAAAATAAAGGCTCTTTGTCAAATAGTGTTGGTAGAAAAAACAAATAAATTTTCAAGTAACTCCAGTGATTTTCGCTGGAGTTATTTTGTTGCCAATAAAT
>JADYUE010000027.1 GCA_021531615.1 Fusobacterium varium
CGTGTTTGAGCGAGCTTGCGAGTGAGTTTTGCATTTTCAACGAAATGAGCCATAGGGATTCTTTATTTACTGACATGGAGTCAAATTGATGTTAAAAAAGAAATATAGATAACTAAAATTGATTAATAATCGCTAATGCAAAGGTACTTTGCTGTAAAACTAACGATATATTAGAGAACCTTGTTTAGCTAGATAAATTATAGTTTAATAATAAAAAAAGGCTGTACAGACAATTTGTACAGCCTTAATATCAATTTAATTAGAAGAATTTAGAATATGCAGCATCGATCATTTTTGCACAAGCTTCTACTTTTGGCATATCTTCTGCTACTAATTCTGGTAATGGATTTCTTACGCTTCCACAATCTATTCCTTCTCTCATTTTTAAGATTGCTTTCATTACTGCGTATAAGTTTCCTTTACATCCACACATTGCATAGATTATTCTACATGCTTCATATTGAATTTCTCTTGCTTTTGCAATTTCTCCTGCTTTGAATAATCTTTCTATTTCTAAGTATAATTCAGGCATTACTCCATATGTTCCACCGATTCCTCCATCAGCTCCCATAGCTAGTCCTGATAATAATTGTTCGTCTGGACCATTGAATACTACTCTTTCTGCTCCTAGTTCATCTTTGAACATTTGAATGTCTTGTACTGGCATTGATGAGTTTTTAACTCCTATTACTCTAGGGTTTTTCATCATTTCTTTTAATAATGACATTGTTAATGATACTCCTGCTAATTGAGGAATATTGTAGATTATAAAGTCAGTATTAGGTGCTGCTGCTGACATATCATTCCAATATTTTGCGATTCCGTGTTCAGGTAGTTTAAAGTAGATTGGTGGGATTGCTGCTATTGCATCTACACCTAATGATTCTGCATGAGCTGCTAACTCTTGGCTATCTCTTGTGTTGTTACAAGCAATATGAGCTATTACAGTCATTTTTCCTTTTGCTATTTTCATTACGTTTTCTAGAACTAATTTACGTTCAGCTACGCTTTGATAGATACATTCTCCTGATGATCCTCCAACATATACTCCTTTTACCCCTTTATCTAATAAGTGTTGAGTTAATTTTTGTACTCCTTCAACGCTGATATTTCCTTCATTGTCATAACAAGCATAAAATGCTGGTATTATTCCTTGGTATTTTTCCACATTTCTCATTTTTAAACCTCTCCTTTTTCTTAAATACATCTATATATTTATTGTATCTTAGCCTCTAAAAATAGAATAACAAAAATAAAAGAAAATGTCAATATTCTTTTAAAAAAAAAGAAACTTTTATTTTTTCTATTTTTCTTCATCTTTATAAAACCTAGATTTTAGCCATTTCTTACTATATATATTATTTTAAAATAAATTTTTTCATTGCAAACATTCAAAGCTTTTGTTATATTATTAGGTGATTCTAACGTTTTTACTCAAAAAAATAATACATTAAGTGTGAGGTGATTAAAATAAAGAAGAATGTGCTTTTTCATATAACAAATGAGTACCCTACTTTTAGTAAATCTCTAAAAAAAATAGCTGATTATATTCTTTCAAATACTGCACAGCCACAATATCTATCTATACATCAATTAGCTGATATTTGTGATGTCAGTGAGTCATCTGTTTTTAGACTTTGTCAAATATTAGGGTTTAATGGTTATAAAGAATTTAAATATGCCCTTGCTGAAGCTAATAGTGCTACTCTTACTGATGGTGGAATAGAGGCTTATGCTGAAATACTTCCTGAAGATTCATTTGGAGAGATGGCAAAAAAACTATTTGCTTACAATGTAGCTTCAATCAACCAAACTTTACAACTAATTGATAAAGAAGCTTATTGCCAAGCTGCAAAACATCTAAAAGCTGCAAAACATGTTTACTGCTTTGGTCAAGGTGCAAGTGGAATTATGGCTCAAGAGTTGTGGGGACGTTTTATAACTGTTTCTAGTAACTTTTCATATATCACTGATCCTCACTTACAAACTATTGTAACTGCTAATTGTGATAAAGATGATGTTATAGTTCTTTTCTCATATTCTGGGGCAACTCAAGATGGACCTAGACTTTTATCTGAAGCTAAAATAAGAGGAGCTAAAACTATTCTTATTACACATTATAGAAAAAGTTTTGCTAGTGAATTTGCTGATATAATTCTACTTTGTGGTTCTAGAGAAACACCTAAACAAACTGGAAGTATCGCTGCTAAAATGGCTCAACTATTTGTTATAGATCTTTTATTTAATGAATTTTATAGACTTAATCCTATTGAAGCTGAAGAAGCAATAAAAAGAACTTCTGTCGCTATGGAAACAAAATTATTACATGAAAATAGTAAAAAATAGATTTTATATTATTTTAACAAAATTTTAACTTTTATTTATATCTTAAATTCATCATATTAATATATAATTTTATTTTTTTACATATTTTTTACATAGAATTAACATTCTTATTACACACTAATGATAATATTTTTTTGATTATAAAGTTTAATTTATTTTTTAGGAGGAAAAATGTATTTAGACATTGCATTTAATGTTCTTGGAGGATTAGGAATATTTCTATTTGGAATGGACAGTATGTCTTCAGGAATGCAAAAATTAGCTGGGCAAAGATTAAAAAAGATTCTAGCTTTATTAACTACTAATAGAGTTGTAGCTATCCTAATGGGTATGTTTGTTACTATGTTAGTTCAATCTTCTTCTGTTAGTACTGTTATGACTATTGGATTCGTTAATGCTTCTCTTTTAACTTTAAAACAAGCACTTGGGGTTATTTTTGGAGCTAATATTGGAACTACAATTACTGGTTGGATACTTGTTTTAAATATAGGAAAATATGGATTACCTATGGTTGGTGCTGGAGCTATCCTATATATGTTCTTAAAAGGTGAAAAAGCAAAAACTAGAGCTTTAACTTTCATGGGACTTGGAATGATTTTCCTTGGACTTCAACTTATGAGTAACGGTTTAAAACCTGTTAGAAGTATGCCAGAATTTGTACGTCTTTTCAGTTTATTCTCAGCTGATACTTATTTTGGAGTTTTAAAAGTTGCATTTATCGGAGCTCTTATTACTGCTATTGTTCAATCTTCTTCAGCTACACTAGGTATTACTATTACTCTTGCTGTACAAGGATTAATTGATTACCCTACAGCTGTTGCTCTTGTTCTTGGAGAAAATGTTGGAACTACAATTACTGCTTTCTTAGCAACTTTAAATGCCAATGCCAATGCTAAAAGAGCTGCTTATGCTCACACTATTATCAATACTGTTGGAGTTATTTGGGTAACTGCTATATTCCCATACTATCTTGATTTCCTTTCTAACTTTGGAAGTCCAGAAACAAATATAACTATGGCTATTGCAACTGCTCATACAATGTTTAATGTGTCAAATGTAATAATCTTTACTCCATTTATAGGTTACCTTGCTGACTTCTTAACAAAAATTGTTAAAGATGATGAAGAAAAAGTTAGTGATAGAATTACTCATATTGATGAATTGATGTTAAAAACTCCAAGTGTTGTAGTTGGACAAACTAAAACTGAAGTTTTAAATATGGGAAAAAATATTAGTGAAATGTTTAATACTTTAAAAGAGATCTATCAAACTAACAGATCTATAACTGAAGATGAAGTTAAGAAAATGAGAAAGATTGAAGATGATCTTGATATATATCAAAAAGAGATTACTACTGCTAACTTTATTATTTTAAATAATAAAAATATAACAGATAATCTAAAACTTGATACTAAAAATAACTTAGAAGTTTGTGATGAATATGAAACAATTAGTGACTACTTAATGAGAATTATAAACTCACTAAAGAGACTTCAAGATAACAATATTCCTTTAACTGAAGAGGAGAAAAATACTCTTTCTACAATGAATAGAGATACTGAAGAGTTATTTAGAAATATCAACACTGCTTATGCTACTAAAAATAAAGAGATGATGTTAAGATCTATTGAAAAAGCTAATACTATTACAGAAAATTATAGAGTTGCTAAAGATAAACATCTTATTAATGCAGGTTGTCACGAAACACCTATTGCTCTACTTACTACAAGCTACATGGATACTTTAAACTACTATAGAAGAGTTAGAGACCATATCTATAACATCATTGAAGGATTTGAAATTTAATAATAATATAAAGTTGCCTAAAGTTTTAAATAAATTTTAGGCACCTTTTTTATTATATGGTATGATATAGATATATCAAGTCTAGATAGGAGGAAAGGTTATATGGATTTTTCATTAAAACTTAAACAAAATATGAAATTGATCTTAACTCAAGATATGAAACTCTCTATGAATGTATTGGAAATGTCCTCTTCTAATTTAAAAGAGCTTATTGAGAAAGAGGTTAATAAAAATCCTATGTTAGAAATAGTTTATTCTCCTCGTTCAAACAACCATTCATCTGATGAAGAAGCTCCTTCGCCTCTTGATTTTGTATCAAAGGAGGAGTCACTTTTTGACTTCTTAGAGGAACAACTTTCCTACCTTAAACTATCTAAAAAATTTAGAGATATATGTTACTATATAATAAACAACCTAGATGATAGAGGGTATCTTTCTATCTCTAAAAACGAGATAAAAAAAACTTTTAAACTATCTACAAGTGATTTAAAAGAGATTTTCAATATTATCTACTCTTTAGAACCACATGGAATTGGTGCTGAAAATTTAAAAGATTGTTTAAAAATTCAATTAACTATAAAAGATAAAAAAGATCCTATCCTCTTCTCCCTTATTGATAATTATTTAGAAGATTTAGGGGCTAAAAAATTTGATTTTATTGCTGAAAATCTTAATATTTCCATAGATAGAGTTAAAAGCTATCTAGCTCTAATTCAAACTCTTGATCCTATTCCTGCAAGGGGATATTTTATTGGAAATAAGACTAAATATATTATCCCTGAAGCAAAGGTAGAAATTGTTGATAAAGAATTAAAAGTTACCCTAAATGAAGAGGCATTTCCTAAAATAAAACTTTCATCTTCAGATATTTCAGATAAAACAAATTATCAAAATGCTTTAAATTTAATAAAAGCTATTGAAAAAAGATATATTACCTTAGAAAAAATCTTAAATCTTTTAATAGTAAAACAATATGATTTTTTCTTTTTTGGAAAAGAGCATTTAAAGACTTTAACTTTAAAAGATATTGCTAGTGAACTTAATCTCCATATTTCCACTATTTCCAGAGCTATAAAAGAGAAATTTATTGAAACTTCTCAAGGTATAATAGAGATAAAATCTCTATTTATTGGAAGTTCTGAAACCATTATAATAAAAAAACTTATAGAAGAGTTTATACATGATGAAAATAAATACTTTCCTCTTTCTGATGAAAAAATCTCTTATTTACTTAAAAACAAAGGATTTTCTATAGCAAGGAGAACAGTTGCTAAATATCGTGATGAATTAGGAATTTTATCTACTAGAGAGAGAAAAATAAAAACTTAAAAAACACAGGAATTTTCACCTGTGTTTTCTTTAATATTATGATGCTTCTTGACTAATTTCTCCATCTATAAAGTAAGCATTTCCCAATAACTTACCATTTTCATAAAAAATACTCCAATCCCCTGCAAGTTTACCATCTTTAAAGTTTCCAACTGCATTAATAATTCCATTTGAGTAGTATTTAATATATTTCCCATTTCTTACATGGTTTTTATACTCCTCTTTTATCTCCAATTCTCCATTCTCATAATAATACTCTACCTTTCCATTTAAAAGAGTATTGCTATAATTTCTTATTGATTCTATATTTCCATTTTCATAGTAAGTTATATATTTCCCATGAAGAAGATTATTTTTAAATGATATACTCTCTTTTATTTTTCCATTTGGATAATAAATTATTTTTTTACCATTTAATTTTCCATTTTTAAAGAAAGCTCTCATTTTAATATTTCCATCTTCATAATATTTTACCCATTCACCATTGATCTTATTATCTTTAAACATCATATACTCTTCTAATTGTCCATTTGAATAAAATAGAAGAAAATCTCCATTTAACTGTCCATTTACAAACTCACTACTCTCTCTCAACTGTCCTTGAGGATAGTATTTAAGTGATTTTCCCTCTTTTATTCCAGCTATATACTCCTCCTCCTCTTTTATCTCCTCATTTGCATATTTACAGATAAATTTCCCTGTATATGGTTCACTCTCCCCTATTTTATAAGCTATACCTCCATATACTACCCTATTAAAAAACGCCTCTTCTCTCATCATTATACTATCCTCCTTTTCTATAAAATAAAAAAATCCTCAAAACCTACGAACAGTAAATTTTGAGGATAATCTGCAAAGACTTATCTTAAAAATTCACACTCGTCCTCGCAAGTTGATCTTTCTATGATCATTGGCAGGTCTCCTGACTTAGAATCACTTTACTCACACACCTTCCCAAATCTCTTCAGTGGCATTGTGTTTTCATCCTCTTTACAGTGGCGGGACCGTGTTAGAATTTCACTAACTTCCCTTTTAATTTAGTACTTAAAATACTAAAACCAAATGATTTTTCTATTTTTTTATATAAATATTATATATCTTTATTATATACTTGTCAATTACTCTTTTTAAAAGAGTATTTGCTTAATTAGCTAGATTTTATAAAAGATTATCTAATTTAAAGTTTAATTTTTATAATATCAGTTTATTATTTAAGGATTAATTTTCAAAACTTATATTTTTAATATCAACTAGCCTCCATACTAACAAATAAAGAATCCCTAGGCTCATTTCGTTGAAAATGCAAAACTCGACTTCGTCTCAAACACGTTGCATTTTCTTAACTACATTTCGCTAAGGGATTCTAGTATTTTCTATTAAATTACGGCTTTAGTTGATATTGGGATAAAATTTTTCTTTTAAGTAATTACTTAACTATTTATTATCACTCATTACTGTTTTTCCTGCTATTCTTCCAAATACTGTAATATCTGCTATAGCATCACTTCCAAGACGGTTAGTTCCGTGAATATCTCCAGTAACCTCTCCTGCTCCATAAAGCCCTTTGATTACCTCTCCTTGAGTATTTATAACTCTAGCATTTTCATCAATTTTTAATCCTCCCATTGTGTGATGAACAGCTGGTACAGCTTTCATAATATAGAAAGGTCCTTTTGCTTCAAATGGAGTTAATTTTCCTCTTTTATTAAATTCTAAATCTTTACCATCTTTAGCATATTGATTGTATTTTTCTACTGTTTTTTCAAGTTCTGCTGCATCTATTCCGAAGAAATCTGCAGCTTCTTTTATAGTATTTGCTTTTACTAGAAGTTTATTATTAAATAGATAATTCATTTCAGGTCCATGGTGATCTACAACTCCACTTGCTTTTGCTTGAGCTTCATCACAGAATTGATATGCAACACTTCCAGTTTGTTTTTTAATAGCCATTGAAATTACGTCTCTTCTTTCTAACTCTTCAACAAAACGTTTTCCTTCTTGGTTAACTAAAATACTTCCACCTGCAAGTCTAACGTCTCCAAAGTATAGTAAAGCTCCACTTATAGGATCACAAGTAGGGTAAGTTTGAATAAATTGCATATCTTCTAACTTAGCTCCTATCTTTTCAGCCATAAGGATTCCATCTCCTGTTATTCCAACAGTGTTTGTAGAAAGAACCTTCTCATCTACATCTTTATTATATTTTACTCTCATTTCAAGATTTGATCCAAATCCTCCAGTAGCAAGAATTACCCCTTTACTAGCATTTATTGTATACTCATTTTCTGGTCCAACAGCTTTTACTCCTACTACTCTTCCATCTTTTACTATTAACTCCTTTGCTGGAGTTTCATAATAAACTTTTATTCCTAATTCATCAGCTTTTTTAAGAAGTTTAGAGATCATCTCTACTCCAGTAGCATCTTTAGGTACTAAACTTCTTTCAACAGAGTGTCCTCCAAAGAAAAGCTGTCTATCTTCAAAAGTCATATTGATATAATCTTTTAACCATACTGCTCCATCTAGGGCATTATCAGCAAGAACTTTTATTAATTTAGGATCTCCTTCATTATCTCCACCTTTTAGAATATCCTTATAGAAAGTTTCCTTGCTATCTTTTATACCTTTTTTCTCTTGAATCCAGTTATTAGGTGCAGCATACTCTCCTCCTGAAATTAGAGTATTTCCTCCTGCAAATGCCATTTTTTCAAGTACAATTACATTTTTAGCACCATTGTTTTTAGCTTCAATAGCAGCTACTAAACCTGCTCCTCCAGCTCCTACTACAACTACATCTTCATTTAATTCCTTTTTAACAAGTTGTTTTGCTTCAATTTTAGGTTTCTTATTTAATTCTTTTAGATCTGCTCCAGAAGATTTTAAAGCATTTCTCACTGCCATTGCAACTGCTCTACTTGTACCAGTAGCCCCTGCTGCTCCATCTACTCTCAATGATTGGTATGCTACTACTTGTTCAGATACCTTTCTTGCTGCTGCATCTGAAAGAATTGGAGTATCTGTATTTTTTACTACCTTTACATCTTCAATTCTATTTTTAGAAGTAGTAACTTCAACTTTTACCTCTCCACGATACCCTTTTGCTTCACCAACATACTTTCCTTCTTTAAATTCTACTCCTAATGCAGTTCCAGAAAGAAGTATACACATAATTAGTCCATATAATTTTTTATTTTTCATCTTCCCACCTCTTTTTTACTTTTATTTCATTTAGTTGTTTACATTATATCCTATTTTCCACTTAAATAGAAGAAAAATTTTATTAATTGTAACATTTTTGTCACAACATATTGTTATACTAATAACATAAATCTTTCCCCAAGATGTTTTAATATATATGAAAAGAGCCCTCTATTTGTCCTAGAGGGTTCTTTTCTTTTTTATATATTTTTTAAAAGATTATCTAGTTTAAATTTTAATCTTTATAATACTAGGTTATCTTTTAAAGATTAATTTTCAAAACTTATATTTTTAATATCAACTAGCCTTCATACTAAAGAATAAAGAATCCCTAGGCTTATTCCGTTGAAAATGCAAAACTCGACTTCGTCTCAAACACGTTGCATTTTCTTAACTGCATTTCGCTGAGGGATTCTAATATTCTCTAGTGAATTACGGCTTTAGTTGATATTGAGATAAAATTTTTCTTTTTAAATATTATTTATATGTAAATATTATATTCTATTCTCTTTTAATTTCACTTCATAAACTTTTAGATGATCAATTGCCACTTTCGATATAGGGATAATACATATAATATTTATCACTGTCATAATTCCCAATCCAAAATCTGCTAAAGACCATACAAAGAAGTTTTGTTCAACTCCACCAACATATACCATCCAAACTACAAGGATATGATAAAGTTTATCAAAAATAGTTTTATCACTTAAAAAACTCATAGCATTTTTACCATAGTATGTTACACCTAATATTGTACTTAGTGAGAAGAAGAATAATACCACTACAGTAAATGGGATTCCTATCCATCCTACATGAGTTTTCATAGCCTCTTGGAAAAGTGTCATTCCTGAGAATCCTGCTACTTTATCTGCATCTGCTAATAAGATTACAAAGGCTGTTGCACTACATACAACTAAAGTATCAACAAACACTCCTAAAGCTTGAACCATCCCTTGTTTTGCTGGATCTTCAATATCTACAATTGCTGCTGCATAGTTTGAGTTTCCACTTCCTGCCTCATTTGAGAAAAGTCCTCTTCTAACTCCTTGCATTATAACTCCACCAATAGCTCCTCCTAAAAACTCTTTTCCTCCAAAAGCTTGATAGAAGATATTTGTTATCATTTGAGGTATTCCTGTAATATTAGTTATAATTACATAAGCTACAACTAATAAATATAATATTGCCATTATAGGTACAATCTTATTTAAAGCAGAGATTATTGCATCTTTTTTACCTTTACCAAAAATTATATATACAACTACTAAAGTTAAAACTATTGAAACAAATTTTACATCTGCTCTACTTCCAAGAATATTTGCAACTCCTATTGAACTGATGAAAGAGTTTATTCCACTTCCATAAGCACTTAATATAGATTCTGTCACTGAGTTTGACATTACTTGAATAACTCCAACATAACAGATAATAGATGCTATTACATATATTGCTCCAAGCCATCTCATATTTAATCTCTTCTCAATTATCCAAGGAGTTCCACCTTTATACACTCCATCTTTTATCTTTGTTCTATAAATTACTGCTAAACTTGATTCAACAAAAGATGTTGATGCTCCTAACAGTGCTACAAACCACATCCAAAATAGTGCCCCTGGTCCTCCTATTGAAACAGCTGCTACAACTCCTGAAATATTTCCTGCTCCTACTCTACATGCTGTTCCTAAAAAGAATGTCTCAAGAGAACTAACTCCATCTTTATCATTTGTTTTATTATCTTTTAATATTCTGATTATATCCCCAAATAATCTAAATTGCATAAATTTTGTTCTAACTGTAAAATACAATGCTGTACCTATCAACATTACAACTAATATATTTTTTCCCCACAATAGATTATTTACCCAATCAATTACCATTCTAATACTTTCCACAAGTCTATCCTCCTATACTGCCTTTTGTTACAATAGATATATAGTATCACTATTTTATAAAAAAATAAAACCTTCAAAAAAAATAATTTTATGTTCGGATTATTTTTCTTAAAGGCTTATTTATTAGGGTTTTCTATTTTATTTTCTTTTAATTTTTGTTCGGTATAATAAAATTATTACATCATCTCTTCTGCTTCTTTTTCTCTCTCTTTCTCTAAATAGTACTCTACAATCTTAATATCTATATAATTATCAATATCAGTAGAATATCTATTTTCCATTATATAAGCTAATTTTCCATCATTTAAACTTGTATCATTATTAAAGTCCTTATCTAACTTTTGAATATAGATTGCTCCATCAACTTTATAAAATTTTGGAAAATCTTGTCTTCTCATTGTACTATTCATATGCAATAGATTTTCTACTGTATCATCTTCATTTAAAGTTCTCATCAATATTGGATGCTCCTCTACCTCTGTAACACTTACAAGACTTCTCTCTTCACTTGCAAAAATCTTTTCAATAGCCTCATCTACATGCCAGCTTTTTCTCAATGGAACTGTATTTTGTAATAAAACAACATAGTCGTATGGTCCATCCATCTTATTCATTGTATCTACTGCATGAACTAAAGCATCTATTGACTTAGAAGTATCCTTTGCAAGCTCTGCTGGTCTCATAAATGGAACATCTCCTCCACACTCTTCAGATACTCTTTTTATTAAAAGATCATCTGTTGAAATAACTGTTCTATCTATATACTTTGAGCCTTTAGCACACTGTATTGAATAGTGAATAAGAGGTCTACCTCCAACATTGATTATATTTTTTAATGGTACTCCTTTGCTCCCACCTCTAGCTGGAATTACTGCTAATATCTTTTTACCTTTGTACATTTTTCCACCTCACTATAATTTTTTTCTAAGTATCTCTATTAAATAAAAAGAGTTAAATGATTTTAACTGTATCACTGCTTGTTCCCTATACTCTTTAATAAAGAAGTCTATTATAAAAATTGTAAATACTTGAGTTATTGCAGTTGCCATTGCTGCTCCATTGATACCAAATCTTTTAATTAATATATAATTTAGTATAGCATTTATTCCAAGCCCTGCTGTTGTCTTATAAAAACTTTTCTTAGTTATCTCCTTCAATGTCATATGCCCAGTTTGTAAAGCTCCATTTGCCTTCATTAAAACTGCTAAAGTCAAAATACTATACACCATAATTGCTGGAAGATAATCCTTTGAAAAAATATATGGGAACGCTATTCTAATAACAAAAATTGAGGAGAAACACCCTAATATATATAATTGTGTTATCAATACATTACTTTTCAAATAAAACTTAATATACTCTCTATAATCCTCTTTAAATAGATTTATCATCTTAGGGAAAAGTGAAGTCTGCATAGGTACAATCATTATTGCAAAAATATCAGCAAGTTGCACCCCAATAGTATAAATTCCTACTTCTTCTTTTCCTAATAAAACTCCTAACATTATTTTATCTAACTGAGTATACATTAAAAAAGAAATATAACTAGCCCATAGATAAAAACTCTCTTTCATCATATCATGTAATAAATTTTTATCTAACTTCCCTTTTTTATCCTTTTTATACTCTTTAATATACATATATTTCAATAGTGCCATTCTAATCAAGCTACCTATACATCTTATTACAGGAACTGCAATAATAGAGTATTGCATCACTATTCCTAAATATTGCAAAGTATATGATACAAGCTTTACAATATTATTTGAAACTACTATCTTTCTAGCTTGTAACTTATATTCAAAAAAGTTTTCTATTCCTGTTGTAGAGGTAGTTAAAATATTATCAACACACAATAAAACTAAAATTATATACAGTGTCCTATCTATATTTAAAAATTTCCCCACTACAAGAGCAAAGAAAAATAGTGCAATAGCTATCATATTTCTAAAAAAAGTAACATTATATACTACTGAATGATAATTTTCTTCATCATAATACTTCTTTATAACTCTACTATTTAAAATCTCAAAAAATATAGCTGAAAATGCCACTATTGACACAGCAAAACTATATATCCCATAAGATGAACTTCCATAATAGTTAGCTATCTTTACCCCTATAAAAAATTGTAGAACCAGTATAAAAATTCTATCAAAGATCAGCCAACCTATATTTTTTATTATTTTTCCCATGCCTACCGCCTATTTTGAATTTAAACTTTCCAACGAAATATCTCCAAACTTATCTAAAAGCTTTTTATTTATCTTAGTTCCATAAAAATCAACTTTGCAATCTTTTCCTATTCCCAATGCTGCTGTTGAAAAAATAGTAACTGCCCTTTTAAATTCTATTCCCATTAACAATAAAATCTCAAAAGGAAAAACATTATCTAAAATCAGAGCCTTTGGAAAATGTTTTCTATAATCTGTTTTCTCCCTCGGATGAGTCTTTATTATCATATTTTCACTGTTGTAATTTTTCATTATCTCTTTGTAAATGTCTAATTTCTCATCCTCTGACATTATCTCATCTTCTGATAGTGGTTGAGTTAAAAGAATTTCATCTCTACCTTTAATTTGATTTAAAATATCTTTTTCAAAGCCAAATATCTCTAATATCTCTAACTTTTCCTCTTCTGTTTTACTATCCCATAATTTTTGGAGATCTATTATTTCAACTTTTTCCTCTATGCTTTTAGGGATCTCAGCTATTCCTGTTAAATATATTTTCTCTATATTCTTAGACTTACCAAAAGGGATATAAGTTGAATACATTCCTCTAAAAAATAGTTTTATCTTCTCTTTTACAGTTCTCTGTGGAGCTTGATAATCAATATAGTTAATTGTTCCATCTTCGATTAAATATCTAAATTTATCTCTAAATGGAAGAGCTATATCCATACTATCATTTCCATAGATCTCTAAATCTTTTACCGTTAATTTTAGCCATAAAGCATAGATATGCCAATAAAAAATCTCATAATAATATGATAAAAACTGATATAATTTTCCCTTTCCATCTCTAGTTAATGATTTTAATACCCCATAACCTGAATATCTACATCTGCTTTTCTTCTCTAAATTTGAAAAAATAGCTCTAGGAAACATCTTTCCAAATAGAAAATATGTATCTTTCCAGTCCTTTTTTAAAAGCAAATATAGAAAAAAGCTGTAACTTGTATTTACAATTAAAATTTTCATCTGTCCTCCAACGAAATTTATTTATGAGTTATTTTATCATTATTTAGAAAAGTTTTAAACAGAAAAATAAAAAACTCTTGACCCTTAATTGATTATTCCCCATAATCTATCAATCGTCAAGAGATATTTTTTTTCAATTACTCTATTTCTTTTGCTATTTAGCTATAAATTTTTTACTCATTTCTTTTATTTTATCAAACACATAATCTGGATCAATTAAATTATATTGTCCATTGTAATCTAATCCCTCACAATTTCCTACATCACCAGGTTCTACCCCTTGATGTCTTTCGTTTGCATTAGATAGCCACTCTTTTTTTGATGCACTTGGACTAAAAATAGCAAAACTAGGGATATCTAAACTTTGAGCCAAATGTCTAGGTCCACCCTCATTTCCAAAGAAAAAGTCACAATTAGCTATAACCATTGCCAATTCTCTAATACTCTTAGTATTAATATTTACAAAAAGATCTTCCTTATCTTCAAATTTCTCATAGAATTTCATTATAAAATCTTTTTCATCTGGAGAATAGAAGAAAATAACCTGCCCTCTTAACCCATCTCTAACTCTTTCTACAATTTTCTTCATCTTTTCTGTATTGTATATTTTAGATTCTCTTCTTGAATTAGCTGCACAAATATAAACTGGTCTGCTGAAATTTACTCCAGCATCTAACATTCTCTTTCTCATTTGAGATCTCTCTTCAAAAGTTAAAGTAATAACATAGTTATTATCATATGTAATATGATAATCTTTTTCCAAAGGTTTTAACATCTTTAAAAACTTATCTACCTTATCCTTTGCATCTCTAGGTTCATCTATTTTATAGTTATATGTATATCCTCTCTTTGGTTTTCTTCTTCCTATTCTATATCTGCTTCCTAAAGAAAATAGAGTGAAAACCTCACTTTTAGGAGTTGACATAATATCAATAACTATATCATATTTTTTTCTTGTAACCTTCCATACTTTTGCTAGGTATTTAAAAGGATTTTTTTGCTCCTCTTTAGTTATAGCTATTACATTATCTATATACTTATGATTTTCAAATAAAGGAGAGATATGCTCATATACTACATAATCAACCTCTGCATCTGGAAAAGTTCTCTTTAATGTATTACAAATTACAGAACTTAATATAGCATCTCCTATTTGTTTAAATCTAACTACTAAAATTTTCATTTTTTACCTCTTGTATTTTTAATAATTGCTAATTACTTTTTTGCCATCAAATACATATCCTATTTTAACTATATCTTTCACTCCATACTCTTCCAATTCAATATAATATTTCTTATCATCTATTTGACTTAAAGCTCTCTTAGCTTCTTTTTCCATATCACTACTATTAGCCCTCTTTAATTCTAAAATATATCCTGCTTTGTTTTTATCTTTTGGAAATAAGATTATATCTGCTCTACCATACCCCACTTCCATATTTGATTTAGTTCTATAATAACCATCTAAAGCATGGAAAAATCCTGCTAACAGCATGTGATAAGAATTTTCATACCTTTTATCTGTATCATGAAAACTCATAACAGATAGTATTAATCTCTCTATTGACCTATCTAATTGCCTTAAATTTTTGTCATATAGAGCATCTCTCAACTCATCTACTACTCTATATTCTCCAAAGACTATTGTTAAAAATTCATCTTTAAAAAATCTCATAATCTCCATATTTGGTATTCTCACTGAATATCTTCCATCATCTAGTTTTTCTTTTACAGTTAAATATCCTGAATATAGCATTAACTCCCATACTTCACTTACTGACAAATTATTCCCAAGTCTTACATTATCTGTTATTCTTACAGCTACTTCCTCTTGGTTAAATATTTTTTCAAGAGTTGCCAATCCCTCTTCTCCTGATTTTTGTAAGAGCTCTCTTATCATAAAGTTTGAACTTGTATTTATCCAATATGCTTTTAACTCTCTATTTTTTACAAAATTTAATATACTCCAAGGATTATATATTTCATCCTTACCAAAGCTATATCCATCATACCATTTTTTTACATCTGATATTTCATATTCAATTTGGTAATATTTAAGCATATTCTCTACTTCTTTTTCTGTTAACCCAAAACTTTGACTATAATCATTATTCAATGTTGTATAGCTTATGAAATTATTTAAATCAGAAAATATTCCAGCTTGAGCTACTCTAATAATTCCTGTAAGCATTCCCATTTGAAGATATTCATTTGTTTTAAGAGCATCCCCATAAAATGCCTTTAAAAAATCTCTCATCTCTGGATAATAACCTTTTTTATATGCTGTCATAACAGGGGAATCATACTCATCAATAAGGACAATTGTTTTTTGATTATAGTATTTATAAAGTAACTCAGTTAAAAATGCTAATGAACCTTCTAACTGTATATTTGTACTATTTCCTTTGGCTATATTTTTAAATTTTTCAATTTCAAACTCATCAAGATTTTTCATTAAAAAAGTATATTTTCTATATAAAGTTGAAATTTTATCTTTTATTCTTTCAAGAGAGGCTTCAAAAGTAGAACTGCTTATACCTTTCATACTTATAAAAATTACAGGATATTTACCCTGCTCTGATATATATGGAGAATTTTCTATATATAAGCCATTAAATAGCTTTCTATTTTCTTCACTATCCTCTATATCAAAAAAATATTTAAGAGTAGACATGTTAAGAGTTTTACCAAATCTTCTTGGACGACAAAATAATTTTACTTTTGTTCCATCAATTAATATATCTTCTATAAATTTTGTTTTATCAATATAATAATAATTTTGCCTTATTATATCTTTAAAATTTTCTATCCCTATTGATATTCCTTTTAACATAATTTCCCCCTCTCTTATGCCTAACATACCATCTGTATGATATTAATCAATTTTTCTTATACATCTCTTCATAATATTTTTGATAATCTCCACTTGTTACATTCTCTAGCCACTCTTGATTATCTAGATACCATCTTATTGTCTTTTCTATTCCTATTACAAATGGAGTTTCTGGATACCATCCTAGCTCTTTTACTATTTTACTTGGATCTATTGCATATCTTGCATCATGTCCCAATCTATCTTGAACATAAGTTATTAAATCATAATTGATATTTTCTAAATCTGTTTTTAATATTTTTCTATATTCAATTTCATCTTTCATTATTCTTGAAATTGTATCTATTATCAATTTTACTATATTAATATTAGTCTCCTCATTAAATCCACCAATATTATATACCTCTCCTAATCTTCCCTTTTCAAGAACTATATCTATTCCCTTGCAATGATCCTCTACATATAACCAATCTCTTACATTCATTCCATCTCCATATACTGGAAGTAATTTTCCATGAAGTACATTATTTATTATCAATGGAATTAATTTTTCTGGAAATTGATATGCTCCATAGTTATTTGAGCATCTAGTTATATTTATTGGCATATGATATGTTTCCATATATGCCATAACTAACATATCTGCACTTGCCTTTGATGTTGAATATGGTGATTTAGGTGATAATGGAGTTTCTTCAGTAAAGAATTTAGTCCCAAAAGTTTTTACTTCTCCTCTATTTTCAAGCAAAATATCTAAATCCTTATCATTAAAAGTAAGTTCTTTTCCTTCTGGTATCTCCTTTTTTAAACTTCCATAAACTTCATCTGTTGATACTTGTAGATACTTTTTGCCCTCTTTATATATAGGATATCCCTTTTCATCTTTACCTACTGTCCAAAATTTCTTCGCTGTGTCTAAAAGAGTTTGTGTTCCTAAAATATTTGTTTCAAGGAATAGTTTTGGATTCTCTATACTTCTATCAACATGTGATTCTGCTGCAAAGTTTACAACATAATCAATATCATATTTAGAGAAGATATTCTCTACTAATTCATTATTACAAATATCTCCCTTTACAAATTCAACTCTTTTATCTTTTAATTCATTTTCTATATTTTTTAAATTTCCAGCATATGTCAATTTATCAAGGATAACTACAAAAATATCTTTATGCTTATTTAAAATATATTTTAAAAAGTTTGCTCCTATAAAGCCTGCTGCTCCTGTTATTAGATAATTTTTCATTATAACTCCTTTAAACTCTTATTAGTACTATATTTTTCTTTTTTATTAACTTTCTTTATATTTAGCCATAAATAATTTTATATCACTAAATAATTTTGTATTTTCTTTTATCCAATTTATATCTTTATCCCACCATCTAAACTTTACTAAAAAATTTATTTCTTCCTTAGAGAACCTATAACTTTTTATTTTTGCAGGAACTCCAACTACAATAGCATAAGGAGGTACATCTTTAGTAATCACTGCTCCCATTCCTAAAACTGCTCCATCACCTATTTTTACTCCATTTAATATTTTAACATTTGCCCCTATCCAAACATCATTTCCAATTACACAATAAAAATCACTATCTGCATAAGAAAAAATATTATCATATTTTTTTATTTCTTTTATTTCACCTAATAAAGATTCCATATAACTAAATGGATGAGTACTTACATAATGAATTGGATGATTTCCAATTACAACTTCTACATTCTGTGCTATTGACACATATTTTCCTATTTTTGTCCTTTCTATATGACAATTATCTCCTAAATAAGAAGCATAACCTATTTCTGAATGATTTATTAAAGTATTCTTTCCTATTTTATTTTTTCCAAATAGCTTACTTTTTCTTATCTCTGAAGTTTCTTTTATAAAAATTTCATGTTTTTTATATTTTCTTATTTCAAAATATTTTTTTATTTTTTTCCTTATAACTTTAAACATAATTTTCCTTCTTTATAAAATACTTTTATATTCTTTAAAAGATTGATGTTTTTTATCTTTTTCAGATAAAATTATATCTTCCACTTTTAAATTATATTTTTCAAAATTCCATTCTATATCTATATCACTATCATTCCACATTATTCCCGAATCATATTCTGGATGATAAAAATCTGTACATTTATACATAAATTCTGTCTCATCTTCCAAAGTTAAAAATCCATGTGCAAAATCTTTAGGTATAAAAAACATCTTTTTATTTTCTGCACTTAACTCTACTCCAAACCATTTTCCAAATGTTTTACTATCTTTTCTTAGATCTACTGCTATATCAAATACAGCTCCTTTTATTACTCTTACTAATTTTCCTTGTGAATGTTGAGTTTGAAAATGCAATCCTCTCAATACACCTTTTTTAGATTTTGAGTGATTATCTTGTACAAATTCATCTTTTATTCCTATCTTCTCAAATTCTTTTTTATTATATGATTCTAAAAAGAAACCTCTATTATCTCCAAAAATAGTTGGCTCTATTATATATAATCCCTCTATTCCTGTTTCTATCTTTTTAAACTTTGACATTTTCTATCTCTCCTTAATAAGATTCATTAGATATTTTCCATATTCAGATTTTAGAAGTGGCTCTGCTAATTTTTTTACTTTTTCTTTTGTTATCCAACCATTTCTATATGCTATCTCTTCTGGACATGCTACCATCACACTTTGTCTTGACTGAATTGTTTTTACAAAGTTACTTGCATCTAAAAGTCCATCATGTGTTCCTGTGTCTAACCATGCCATTCCTCTTCCCATACTTACTACATTAAGAGTTTCTTCATTTAAATACATCTCATTTAAAGTAGTAATTTCAAGCTCTCCTCTTTTTGAAGGTTTTACTTTTTTAGCCTTTTCTACTACTGTGTTATCATAAAAATATAGTCCTGGGATTGCATAATTTGATTTAGGTTCTTTTGGTTTCTCTTCTAAAGAAATAGCTTTTCCTTCACTGTCAAACTCTACAACACCAAAATCTTTAGGGTTAGATACATAATACCCAAAGATTGTAGCTCCCTTTTCTCTTGCTTCTGCCTCTTTTAACATACCTGTAAATCCATGTCCATAGAAGATATTATCTCCAAGAACTAGTGCACATGAATCATTTCCTATAAATTCTTCTCCAATCAAAAAGGCTTCTGCAAGTCCATTAGGTTGTTCTTGAACTGCATAGGATATAGCTAAACCAAAATCACATCCATTTCCTAAAAGCTCTTCAAATACAAGTATATCACGAGGTGTAGATATAACTAAGATATCTTTTATGCCAGCTAACATAAGAACTGATAATGGATAATAAATCATAGGTTTATCATAAATTGGTACTATCTGCTTTGATATTGCTTTTGTAACAGGATAAAGTCTTGTTCCTGACCCTCCTGCAAGTATTATTCCTTTCATTTTTCCCTCTTTTCTATATTGCTAAATATTTCATTAATAAATCCTTCAAATGAATACTTTTCCAAAATTTCGTTATCTATCTCTTTATACTCCTCTTTAAAAAACTTAATAGGAATTTTATTTATATCCTCAATACTATCAACTATACAAATATTTTCTGGAGTGTAAAAATCATAATTTTTTATATCTTTATTTGTCGTTATCAACTTAGTTCTGTATCCTAAACATTCTAATGAACGTAAACTTAATCCATTTTGATTTTTAATGTTTTTTTCAAAAGTTACCTGTGCTTTTTTTATATTTCTTATATTTTCAGCATACGGAACTCTTTCGTATGTTAAAATTTTAGAATTAGCTGCTTTCATTCTTTTCTTTGAAAATAATCTTATATTTTCTTTCAAATTATTTTTTTTACAAAATTCGTATAATTCACATATATATTGGTATCTTTCTTTATCCCTATTTTCTCCTAAAAAATATACATCAATATCTTTTTGAATATTTTCTTCTTTTTCGATATAAAAACTTGGTCTCCATTTTATATTATTTTCTACTGCATCAGTTTTTTCAAAAGTGTAAATATAATCATAACTATTTTTTAACTCTTTTATTTTTTCACTAGAAAATTTATCCCATAAAAATAATATAAACCTTATTTTAGAATTTTTTTCTTTTACTAATTTTATAAATTCTTTTGAATAATATATTCCACCTATCATAAGAACATAATCTATTTCTAAAAAATTTTTTAAAATTTCACTATAATATTTTAAATTTTGTTTTTCTAACAATGGTTCCATATACTTTTTTAAATATTTTTTTCTATTTAATTCTTTTAATATTTTCTCATAAAAACTTATATCTTTTTTTAATTTTTCACTACCATAAAAATATTTAGCTTCTAAAAAAATATTATTTAATTTTTCAATTAATATTTCTTTTTGATTTATCATAATTCTATCTAAAGATAATATAATTTTTTTATCATTCATTAATTTTACCAACCTTTTTTATATTAATTTATTTCTATAATACCAAATTTTTCTTTTAATTTAGGATACTTTTTTGTCCCTATAAATTCTATCTTACTTTTTTCTTTAAAATTTAATGCTGCTGTTGAAAAAATTGTAATTACTTTATCAAATTTTATATCTAACAGCAATAATACTTCTATAGGAAATTCTTTACTTATTATATTGACTTTTATATCTTTGAATTCAAAAATATAATTAGTTTCTTCTCTTGGATGTTCTTTAATAAAAATTTCTTTTATTTCTCTTTCTTTTAAAATTTCCTTATACATATTAATTTTCTCTTTCTCATCTATTATTTCATCTTCTGATAATGGTTGAGTTAATAAAAGAATTTTATTTTTACTATTTTCTAAATTTTTAATTTCATTTAAATTTATATTAAAAATTTCTAAAATTTTCTCTTGTTTTTCTTTTGATAATTTTTTCCATTTATTCTCCAAATTTATTAACTCTACTTTGGATTTAATAATTTCAGGTATTGGTAAAATTCCTGTTAAAATAATTTTTTGTATTTTTTCCGAAATTCCTAAACTAGGGTATATTTTTTTTACTCCATAAACAAAATTTTTTCTTAATTTTTTTGAAAAATTTAATTTTATCTTGCTCTTTGCTATTGCTTTTTCTAAATCTTGAATATTATAGTTCATTGTTCCATCTTCTACTAAGATAAACTTAGCCTCATAATTATTAAAAAAATATTGTGCATATTTTCCTTTGTCACAAATATAAAAATCTTTATTTTTTATTTTTTTAAAAAAAATTAATTTTATTATTCTAAAAAATATAGCTCCTAATATATAATCTATTATTCTCAAACTTCTTTTTTCTTTTATTACAATTTTATTTTTTATATTTTTTGCTATACTTTTTGAAAATTTACTTGAAAAAAAATAAAAATTTCTATCCAAATCATTTTCTAATAATAAACAAACAAATAGACTATATATTGTTTCTATATAAAAAAACTTTTTTACTTTCTTTAATTTAAACAAATTTATCTATCCCCACTTTTAAATTCTATACTACAACAAACAAAACTTACCATTAACCAAAATAGCATAGGATCCCATCCATGTCTCCAGATAGGCCAAGCCACTCCAAAAGTATAATAACTAATCAAGCCTCCCATCATTCCTAAACTATAAAGATATTCACTATTTTTTAATAATATATATGGTAATATTCCAAATATAAAAATAAGTTGTACTACTAAAAAAAGTCCATTATCTGTTAAAGAATTGAAATACATACTATGTGCATCATCAAATCCATCTTTAAATGCTTGTTTATATACTCTCTGAACTTCTGTTTCTTCTGGCATATTATTTACATATTCTCTATATAATTTATCATCTTGTTTAGTTCCACTTCCCATAATAGGATGTTGTTTAAATCTCCAAATAGCATTTTTCCACATTTCTACTCTTATTCCATTGGACATATTATTTAAACTTACTTTAGCATTAAAAGTATTACTTTTAAATCTAGCTGAATATGGTGTTTGTAAGAAACCAAATAATAAAAATCCTCCTAAGATACAACTAGTAATAATTATTTTTATATTTCTATTAAATAATAATACTCCCAATACTCCAATAACAAAAGCTAATAAAGCAGCTCTTGTTTGAGTAATAATTAATAAAAAAATAGTAAAAAATAAAATTATTCCATTTAAAAATTTATACCTTAACTCTTTAAGTTTTATTATATTCCCAAAACAAAAAGCTCCAACTACTGCAACTAAAACTGCAACATCCATTATTCCTTCAAAACTACTAAATCTATTACGTTTCTTTTCTATAAAATAAAAATTTATTCCTCTAATTATTAAAGTTATATAACTTATTGTTAAAGATATAATAAAATTACGCAAAATTATTTTATTATTTTTTACTAAAGGATATAAATAAAATATAATTATTGCATATCTATTTATTTTTAAATATGCTCTTGCTGCCCTATAATTAAAATCAGCACAAAAATTCCATACAGTTCCTCCTAATACAAGAAATATTAAAAAATTTCTTAATTTATTGTTTCCGCACTCTAATTTTTCTTTATAATAAAATATATCTATAACCAAACAACCTATCATAATTCCTAAAAAAATTTTAGCTAAATCAAAATTTGAAAAAAAGCTTAATCCAAATAAATATAGATTTATTTCTTTAAATTTTAAATATTTTTCTTTTACAGTACCTTTCATATCTTCCATCCTTTTTTTCTAAGTTCTTTTTTCTTAGACTTTATTTTTTTTATTAACTTAGTATTTTTAAGATTCTTTAATAAATAAGCTAAATAAAACCATATATTTTTTCCTTTTAAATAATACTTCTCTCTAACATTATAATTTAACTCTTTTACTAACAAATCATTTTCTAAAGTAAAAATATCATACCATCTTTTAAAACTTCCTATTTTTTCTTTTTTACTTTGAGTATCTAAAATTCTTATTTTATTTCCTTCTTTTATAAAGTTTGAAGTATTCAAATCCCCATGATATATTCCAACTTTATGGATTTTTTCTACTAATTCCATTATCTTGTCTATGTCTTCTATACTTGATATTTTTTCTCCTTCAACATATTCCATTAAAAGATAACTTTGCTTTATTGTTAGATTTTTCTTTACTAAAGCTGTAATAGGTTTTACTAATTCTTCTATTCCTAACTCAATAGCTTCTGTTGTATTTATTAAAGTACTTAATGCTTCACCTTTTTTAAATAAAGTTTGTATTTTCCTTTGAGGAATAATAACTTCTGAACGAAACTCCTTTAAAATATAGCTTTTATTTCCTATATCTACTTGTGCTACATAATTTCTTTTAGTATTTTTATAAACTTTTTTTATTCTATAATCTCCATTTAAAATTATTTTTCCCAAAGTTATAGCATTACTTTCTTCTTGTGAAAAAAATATTTTCCAATCTAAATATTTTTCCTCTGTTAATTTCAATTTAATCTCCTTAAATTTCATCTATTAATTTTTCATACTCTTTTAAAACATTTTCTTTTTTGAAATCTTCTCTTCTTTCTTTCATACTTAATATATATCTATTTCTTAAATTTTTATCATTTAATACTTTTTCTATTTTCTCTGCCAATTCTTCACTCTCGCCAACATTAAATAAAATTCCACTCTTTCCATTTTCTAAGATTTCTGTTGGTCCCACAGGGCAATTTGAAGAAATTACTAGTTTATCTAATATTGCAGCTTCTATTAATACAAGCCCAAAGCCCTCATATTTAGAACTATGAATAAAAAAATCTGCATTGTTTAGCCATATATATGGATTTTTAAATCTTCCTAAAAGTTTAACTTCTTCAATTAAATCATATTCCTTTATCATATTTTTTATTTCTTCTTTTGAAGGACCATCACCAACAATATATAATTTTTTATCAATTCCTTTTGACTTTAAAATCTGAAAAGCTTTTAATAAAGTTTTATAATCTTTTTGTACTGTATCTAATCTTGATATAGCAATACAATAATCTTCTTTCAATAAATTTCTATCTTTTTCATTTAATTCACTCAAATCATCTTTTAAATTTAAAACTCTTGAAAAATTAAAAGGATTATATATTCTTATTATTCTTTCTTTTAAATTTGGATAAATATCTGTTAATTCCTCTTTCATCTCGTCACAGATAGCGATTATTTTATTATATTTTTCTAACCTTTTTCCAAATCTTTTAATCTTACTTTCACTTTTTTTCAGATTAGGAATTGAATTATGTATCCATACCACTTTTTTATCTGCTTCTATATTTTCAATATATTTAGTTGCTCCAGCATCATAATCAATAAATACATCTATTTTCCCTAATTTTTTTATTAAATTTTTTAAGTTCTTACTTTTTATATATGTTTCTATATTCATATAAATATTATACATTAATTTATATAATATATTTTTTCTTCTTGATTTATAATAGTTAGTTTTCTCTATTAACTTTTGAGGTTTTAAAAAATAATATGGTATTTCTTTAGGAATATCCTTCTCAAAAATATTGTCCTCTCCACAATCATCATCAACAACTAATGTTAAATTATATTTTTTTTTATCTATATTTTGTAAAACCTCTATTAAAACTCTTTCTAAACCACCCATTCTAAGGCTACCACTTCTTATTATCACATTTTTTTTCATCATTTTAATTCCTCTAACGCTTTTTTAAAGCTTTCTACTGATATACTATTTATTCTTTCATCTGGATAATCTTCATCTTTTATACTTATATCTATTTTTTCTGAAGGTCCTATATTTTTTTACCAAGGTACTTCATGAGCAAAAGGAACAGAAGTATCTCTAAACAATCCAATTCCTTTTTTTCTAGTAACAAAGCATAAATTATATAATCCTGATTCAAATCCTACAAATAATTTTGATTTTGTTACTAATTCAAATGCTTCCATTAAGTTAGTTTTATCTACAAAATCTATTATTTTTTTATTTGGTAATAATTCTATTATTTTTTTAGCATATTCTTTTTGTAAATTTCCATTTCCTACTAAAATTATTTTTTCTTCTGGATAAATTTTAAATATCTCTTCTATATACTCTTTCATTTTTAAAGGACTACATACCCTATTTCTTGCTGTTGAACCAACTGCTATTACTATATCTTTATTATCAATAGGAAATTTGTCTCTTAAATCTGGCAATATATCATCTAATTTTAAATTATTATCTAATATATTTATGCCGATATCTTTTATCTTATCTAAAATTTTTTCATTAATATCTCTAAATAAAAATGATTCTGTATAATATCCATTATAACATTGCACCATTTGACTATTATCTCTAACACCAATTTTATCTTCTGCTACAATATTAGCAACAATACTATCATTTCCAAATTCAATATTTAAAAATTTTTTAGGACTGTATTTTTTATTTATTTCATACATCATTTTTAATCTTTTAAAAAAACTTTTTTCTGATTTCCTTGGAATTCCTATAACATTATATTCTAAAAATTCTCCTAAATTCTTATAATGATCTTTCATTAAAAAATATACATTCTCTTTGCCATACTTCTCTATAATTTTTTCTGCTACTCTACTCCTTACTAGAATATCTCCTATTCCATCCATAGATTTAACTAATATTTTTCCATTATTTTCAAATTTACAAAATTTAAAAATAAAATTAATTACTAAACTATTTATTCTATCTCTTATATACGACTTTTTTAATATCATTTTTTATCCCTCTTATATATTTTTTATTTTAAAAACTGCCTCTTCAAACTGTTCTTCAGATATACTATTTAAAGTTGGTGTTCCATATTTTTCTTTTTTCTCTAAAATATTGCTTTCTCCATTCCCTTTTAAAATAATAATATTTTCTGAAGGGTGTTCCCACATACTTTTATCTTTATACCAATGTAAACATATTATTTTCTTATTTAAAGCAAATGCTATATTATATAATCCAGAATCTGGTCCTATAAATAATTCTGAATCTTTTATTGCTTGCATTACATCTTGTAATTCTAATTTATCAACCATATTTTTTATAGATTTATTATTAAATTCTTCTTCTAATTTATTTGCTGTAACTTTTTGTTTTTTTCCACTTCCCAATAAATAAATATCTTTACCTTGAAATTCTTTTAATAATATCTCTATATACTTTTTATAATTTTCATAAGTTGGAGTTTTTTCATCTCCTGCTGATCCAACAGCTACTACAATTATATCTTTATATTTCGTTTGAGAAAAATATTTAGTAATATTTGGTTTAATATCATCTAAGTTAAACTTTCTATTTAAAATATTTTCTAATAAATAAATATGTTTTTCTAAAATATAATCTACTGATTTAGACATATCATATTTTTTACCAGAATAAATATATTCCATCTCTTCTGGTAAATATGAATGATTCATTACTGCTACTTTACCAAATCCTATTCTATTTAATTTTCTATACAATTTAATCTTATAAAAAATATTCCATTTTGTTTCATCTACAAAAATATTTTTGTATTCTTGTATCTCATATAAAACTTTCCATTTATTTTTACATAAAATATATGTATTATCTTTCCCATATTCATTAGATAAAATTTCAATAGTTTTACTTTTAACAATATTGTCTCCTAAAGCATCCATAGTAACTATTAACAAGTTATTTGATTCTTTTTCTTTTTTTAACCTATAATCTAATAAAAATATTTTTATAAAAAAACTTTTTATTTTTCTTTTTAAATAAGATGTTTTTAATATTCTTAACTTTGCCATTTTCTCTCCCTAGTTATTGATTATCTTATCAATCTCTTCCAACTTAAATTTATTTATATCTGATTCTTCCCCTTTTTTCACATCTAAATCTCTAGAAAAAACTTGAACTGCACCACTATAATTTGGACTCCATAAATTTTTATTTTTCACTTCTATATTTAAATCTTCTCTATATACAGCTATCATTTTTTTCTTAAAAGCTGCTGCAATATGAACTATTGAAGTATCTGGTGTTATTACAAAATCTGCCTTTTTTATTAAAAAAGCTGTTTCCATAATACTATCCAATTTTGCAAAAAAAACATCTTCCGAATACTCTTTTATAATATTTTCTATCTCTTCTTCACGTTTCTTCTCTCCAATTAAAAATACTACTCTATTCTCTTTTTTTAAAATTATATCAATTATCCCTTTAATTTTTTCTCTATTAAAATCTCTATGTTTACTAGCTGCAAATGGATTTAATACAAAAATTTTCTTATCTCTAAAATTATTTAATAATACTTCAACATTTTGCTTTTCTTTCTCTGTAAAATGTAAATCGTAATCTAAATTAGGATTCTTTATTCCAATCTCTTCCAAAACTTTTTTATAAACTTCTACAATATGAAACTCTCCTTTAGGAAAACTATAACTTTTATCAAATAATTTCCAATCCTCTCTATTTAATCCCATATTATATCTAGCCTTACATAAATTAATTAACATCATTTGATTTACTCTTAACATTTCCGAAAAATCTATCAATAAATCATATTCTTCTTTACTTATCTCATTAGCTAATTCTTTTATCTTTTTACTATTTTTTTCATAGTTATATATCTTATCTATATATGGATTATTTTTTATTATCTCTTTAGCTGCTCCTCTTGCTACAACTCCTATCTTCATACTTGGATACTGTTTCTTTATTTCTCTAAACATAACAGTATTAACTACCATATCTCCTATTTTACCATCATATCTTAAAAAGAGAATTGATTTTATACTATTTTTTTCAATAAAATTTCCAGCTACTATCTTTTCTTTTTTTTCTTTTCTATCCCAAATATATCTTCCTATTTTTAATCTTTTTTCTCTCATATAATCTTGAAAAATTCTGTTTAATTTTCGTATCATATTTACCCTCTTTTATTTTTATATTTTTTTGCTTTGTATTGAGCATATCTAGGTGATATTTTTCTAAAAAAATCCAATAAAGAAGTTTTATCAATAGCAGTTCTTCTTATGTCGTATAGATCATCTGTAAAAATTCCAGCTCCTGTATCTGTTGATACTGCAAAGTCATATCCTGCTTCTTTTACTAATTTTTTAGTTTCCTCTTTTCTATGTCCATAAGGATAAGCAAATACAGTTAATTTTTTATTTAATCTTTCCTCTGTTATCTCTTTATCCTCTCTTATCTCTCTTTCTGCTATCTCTTTTTCTGCTTTATGAAAATCTAAGTGTGTCAAAGTATGTCCACCAAATTCTACCAGTCCACTATCTTGCATTTCTAGTATTTCTTCTGTTGACATCAAATAAAATTTCTTTTCATTGTCACTTTCTATTGTCCATTTATTGTAATTTAAACCTGAAACTAAAAAAATTACTGCTTTCATACTATATTTTTTTAATAAAGGAAACAATATCTCATAGTTATCTTTATAGCCATCATCAACAGTTAAAATTATATATTTCTTAAAAAATCTATTTTGAAGTCCTATACTTTTTAACTCTTCAAATGTAATTGTTTCATAATTTAAAAATTTTAGTATTTTTAATTGTAGTTCAAAAGTTTTTTCAGTTACAAAAAGTTTTATTTTTCCTCCAGCTCTTTTATTCTTTACAAATTGATGATACATTAAAACAGGTATTTCATATCTTTTTATTTTTGCATAATGATCTTCAAAATCTAAAACACTTTCTATTTTTCCATATAGATATGGTACTTTTAAAATTTTTTCACAGAAATTTAAAACAGTTTTTTCTTCTTTGCTATAAATAATACTTCCTTTATTAAAAAAACAAAATATTATAGCTTGCATTAAATTTAAGTTTTTTAATAAATTTCTTTTTTGGTTAATTCTTTCTATATATTGCTTCTCTTTATCAATTAATACTATATTCATAACTCATCTATAAACCTTTCTATCTCTCCTTTTACAATATTTCTATCATAATTTTTAGCTCTTTCAAATCCTTTTATTTCATATTTTTTTCTTTCTTCATCATTTATTAAAAAATAATAAAGTTCCTTTTTTAAGTCTTCTTTATCATTTTTTATCAATTTACCATAAATAGAATTCTTATCTAATAATTCTCTTGTACCATTATTTCCAACTGCAATTACCATTTTTTGCAAAACCATTGCTTCTATTGAAGTTAATGATAATCCCTCATTTTTTGAAGTACTTACATATAACTTAGATTTTTTCATATACTTATATGGATTTTGTTTTTGTCCCAATAATAAAATATCTTCATTTAAAGCTAATTCATCTATTCTTTTCTTCAATTTTTCTTTTTCTTTTCCATCACCTATTATAATCAATTTATTTTTAATATTTTTTTCTTTCTTCAACTCTCCAAAAGCTTCAATCAATAGAATATGATTTTTATTCTCTGTTAATGAACCAACTGAGATTATATATTCTCCATACTCTTTTACTTCTTCATTTGATTTTTCTAATATTTTATCAAAATTCATAAAATTATTTATTTTTAGTATTTTAGGATCATTTAAATTCTTTTCATATCCTTTTTTCATAACATCATTTATAGTCACTATATAATTATATTTTTCTATATTTTTTCTTTTTTGTTTATTTTTAGGAAGAGTTCCCTCTCCAGCATGACTCCATCCAATTAAAGTTTTACTTTTTAATGGCAATTTATGCAAATTTCTTAATAAGCCCATATCATAATCTATAATTATATCACCAAAATTTAAATTTTTTTCAAATTCTTTTATTGCTACATTTTTCTTTTTCTTTAAGAGAATTGAATAATATAGCTTAGTAAAAATATTCTTTTTATTTTTTAATAAACTTATATCTTCCATTAACTTTTCTGAAGTTAGAAATTTATAATCAACCCATTTAGGAATTTCATCTATATAATCATTATTCTTTCCTTTATTCTCTTCTATTAAAAGCAGAACTTCATATTTTGTGGGATCTAAAATATTTAAAAACTCAATTAACATTTTTTCCTGTCCACCTATTGATATGTTTCCATTGTGAATAATCAATCTTTTTTTCAATACTTTCACCCTTTCTTAATGTTTTTTATTTAATTATATCAGATTATTTCTTCTTTTTCATCCTATTATATTAAAATAGACTTTTTTTATTTTTTATAGTATACTTTTTAAATATCAACTTTTCAAATCATCGTATGCAAAGGGGAAATAAATGAAGATAATAAGTGAACAAAAACGTTCTTTAGTCTATTTTAATGAAGAAGAAGATACATTTATAAAAATTTTTAAACCTAAATTTCTAAATAGATTAAAATATCTTTTTAGATTTAGAAAATATCCTGGTGATAATTTTTTCTACATCTCTAAAGAACTAAAAAAATTAGAAATAAAAACTGTAGAGATTCTTTCATATTCACATTATAAAGTAATTACTAAAAATATTCATGGAACTCCATTAAATATTTACCTAGAAAAAAATAGAGATAACAATGAAATTATACAAAAATACATTTATTTGGTAACTAAACTTTTAAAAAATAATATTTATAGTGGAGATTTATCTTTTGATAATTTTTTTGTAAAAAACAATGAAATTATAGTTATTGATTTAGAAGATTATAGAAAAGTCAAATTTTTTAAAAGAGATAGAAAAGAAGCTATTAGGAGACTTCATGGAAAAATCAATGAAGAGATTATAGAAAAAATAGAAAATAATTTAAAAATTTTAGCCTAGTATTTTCACTCTATATTTGCTAAACTATCTATATAACTTATTTCAAGGAGGAATTTTAATGAAAAAAGTTAAATTTATATATAACCCTTTTTCAGGAGAAAACCTTATTTTAAACAATTTGGATACAATAATAAGACTATATCAAGAAAAAAATCTGCAAATTATCCCTTTTAGAATTAGCCTTGATACTCCATTAGAAAAAGCTTTTATAGATATAGATGAAACATATGATCATATTCTAGCTGCTGGTGGAGATGGAACAATTAACCAAGTTGTAAATCTTATAAAAGCTAATAATTTAGCTCTTCCTCTTGCTGTGCTTCCAGTAGGAACTGCCAATGATTTTGCAAAATTAATTGGTGCTACTTCAGACATAGAGGAAAATTGCAAGAGAATATTAAATAGCACTCCTAAAACTGTAGATTTAGGTTTAGTAAATGATAAGTATTTTATTAAACTAGTCAAGAACACTCGTGACTTTAGTTGTGAGATGAATTGACTAGAATAGTAAGCGTATAGGGAAACTTGTACGTAGACGTAGAAACACTACGC